>NZ_CAWQJR010000155.1:0-40425 GCF_963894935.1 Xenorhabdus sp. PB61.4 | reverse complement strand
AAATTATTTATTTTTGAAATTTATTCAGGTTCCTTATGTTATATCTTCGAGCCTATCTTTACCCATTTCCTTCGTCTTTTGAGTTGTCTCTTTTGCTAGCTAAGGCTGCTTATCCCAATCATTCCCGGTTGCCGTAATTTATCCTGAAATGCGTTATGTATAAAACCTTTGCAGTAACATGGTTGTTAATGATAATAATTTTAATTATCATTCGCTAAAATAAAAACATTATTGATGAACCACAGTTAATATCCGGAATTGGAGGGCGATATTCTGGCTTATATAAATTGTCACTCTATAAAGCGTGTCTCTTATGAATAAAAGATGTGGTAATGGATATGAATGAAAGATTTTATTACATGATCTTGCCGTACACCGAAACTGAACTCAGCTCCTGAATTATCTAAGGAAAAATAAGTGGTTACCGTTCAGAGAAATAATCAAAAAATTGAAGAAAATATAATAGAAAATCATTTTGATAACAGGACAAAAAAAGAGTGATTAACACAATTTCTCATCGCAATCATTTAACCAAGAAAAAATTACTTTCAGTCCTAATCCCGCTGCTTATTACAGGGAACAGTACGGCAATAGCGGAAGAAGGACATGAGCAGAATGATAAAATTGTCGTAATAGCAGGAACTCCGGGGCATGAAGGGGTCACTGAAGACAGCGAGATGTACAATACGACTTCAATGGTAACCTCAACCGGCCTGAATTTATCTGCACGTGAAACGCCACAAAGTGTTAGTGTGATGACTAAGCAGTTGATGATAGATGAGAATCTGGACAGTGTGAAAAGTGCCATCGGTAGTATCACAGGCATGACAGTGAATCAGGCTGACAGCGATCGCTTTACCTTTTCGTCAAGGGGAATGACGGTCAGAAATATGTTGCGTGATGGCGTACCAACCTTTTATGACATTCGCTTTAATTACGGTGATAACCTGATGGATACCATCATGTTTGACCGTCTGGAAGTTGTGCGTGGTGCTGCGGGTTTGATGGTGGGGCCGGGTACACCTTCTGCGGCAGTGAATGTGATCCGTAAACGCCCAACCAAAGAATTCCGTGGTGAAGTTACTTTGGAAGGTGGTTCCTGGGATAAATGGCGAACAGGCCTTGATTTATCCAGCTCATTAAATGAAAGCGGCACAATTAGAGGCCGTTTTGTCACAGCTTACCAGCGTTCCAACTCTTTTATTGATCGTGACCAGCACGAGAAATACCCATTCTACGGCATTATTGAAGCTGACTTGACAGCGAATACTCTGCTAACTATTGGTGCTGATTATCAGATTAACCATACCCGTGGCGGAATGTTTGGTGGTTTGCCGATTTATTTTAAAGATGGCAGCAAAACTGACTATAAACGTAGTAACAGTTATGCACCTGATTGGGCATTCTCAAAAGTCCGTTCGTCCTCTGTTTTTACCAGCTTACAACATAAATTCGATAATGGCTGGGGGGTGAAAGGAACCTTTACTTATGACAATAATGCCCTTGATCAAAAAGTATTATGGGCAACGGGTTTTCCTGATCGGGCGACTAATGAGGGAATGTATCCGGGAAATATAACATTGATCGATGGAACCCGACATCAGCGCAATGTTGATTTACAGGTCAATGGTAATTACGGATTACTGGGGCGTATTCATCACGCTAGTTTTGGTTTGAACTACCAAAAACAGAACTTCAGGAATGACTATTACTATGCTCCATGTATGAAGCCGTCTTTTAGCTGTAATAAATATCCACTGGGTGATTTCACTAAGCCTTCATGGGATTATCCTGAGCCAATCTGGAGTGAAACCCGAGATAATGGTTCAGATGGCTACATAGAGCAAACAGCGGGTTATGCGGTTACTCAGCTATCATTAGCCGATCCATTAACGCTGATTCTTGGTGGGCGTATCACAAACTGGAAAACCCGTGGTGATAATTTTGGTACACCGCAGAATGGCACCTACAATAATGAATTTTTGCCATATGGTGGATTAGTTTATAACCTCACTTCCGATTTCTCCGTTTATGGTAGTTATACCAAAATTTTTGAGCCGGAAGGCCGGATTAACCGTGATAACCAACTGCTGAAGCCAGTTACCGGAGAAAATTACGAGTTGGGTCTGAAAGGTGTCGCTTTTGATAACGGTCTTGATTATTCTCTGGCTCTCTTCGAGATCCATCAAAATAATTACACTATCCGTGATAATTCCCCACAGAGACATCCGGCTATTCCAAAGAACTCGGTTGTTTATTCTGTCGTTAATAAAGTAAAAACCCGTGGTTTTGAATCTGAAGTCAGTGGTCAGATTACCGATAACTGGCGTATTTACGCTGGGTACACCCAATTCCGCGCTACATTGCCTGACGGTAAACGTACCAATACAGATAAACCAAACCGTTTGTTCAAGCTATTCACGACTTATACCTTACCTGATGCCCTGAGCGACCTGACTCTTGGTGGTGGTGTTAACTGGCAGGGTAAAACACGGTTGGAGCTTAATAGCCCAGACGGCATACGTGAAGATGGGCAACGTAGCTTTACCACGGTTGATTTGATGGGACGCTACCATTTCACTCCGGATATTTCCCTGACTGTTAATCTGAATAATCTGTTCGACAAAAAATACTACACCTCATTTGGTAGCTACACCCAGTACTACTATGGTGAACCACGTAATGTCTCAGCGACTTTACGTTATAAGTTCTAACTCATTAACGGACAGCGGCGATGCATTTTTATCCATTAATGTTGATACAGAAAATATACACACATTGCAAAATATGGGTCGTCGTACCGTTGGTACTGCTGGCCGGTTTATTGGCAGGTTGTGATAAGCCAGCGCCAGCAGACGCGTTACAGAAAAATACCACTGGCTACCCTAAGACGATTACGACTGAGTTGGGAACTGCGGTAATTAACCAGCCAGCGCAACGCGTTGTAGCGCTGGGAACCGGTACTGAAGATATTTTATTAGATCTTGGCGTTATTCCTGTAGGTGTTGAATCGCATCGCTGGGGTGGTGATGCGGACGGATATTTGCCTTGGTTCAGGGAGGAAGTAGAGCGACGCGGAGCAAAACTCCCCGCGGTTATCGAAATGTATCCGGAGCTGGATATTGAGAAGATCATCAAATTAAAACCGGATCTGGTTCTGGCAACACAATCAGGTATCACACAGGAAAATTATGATCATCTGTCTCATTTTGTGCCTGTCGTTGCCTATCCACATAAACCGTGGCAGACAACACCCCGGCAACAGATCGAACTAGTCGCCCGTGCACTGGATAAAATACCACAGGGAGAAAAGCTCAGTACCGAACTGGATACTATTCTGACTCAGGCAGGAAGTACGATCCCTGATATAGACCGTTATTCTTTTGCATATATCAAAGCAGGAACAACAGGTAACACCTTATCTATTTACGTCAAAAATGATCCACGCGTAGATACCCTTGTCCATCTTGGTTTGTCCTTACTTCCATTGGCTGATTCCCTGACCGCGCCTTTTGGCAGTTTTACAGCCAACATTGGTTTGGAAAATGCGGATTTGCTTAATGATGCAGATATTCTGGTGACTTGGTATAGCAGTGAAAAAGAGCGCCAGCAGACGGAAGCACAACCTTTGTTTCGTTCAATCAGGGCGGTTCGTCAGGGAGGATATATTCCAATGACCGATCAATCTATTGTGATGTCGATGTCTTATGGCTCACCACTGAGCTTGCGTTGGGGACTACCCAAATTTATGCCATTGCTGAAGCAGGAGATAGCAAAACATGAAAAACCCTAAACGGCGTAAGGTTCGTATATTGGGTTTGGCATTGATGGCCTTGCTGACCTGTCTTTGCATTATTGCCAGCCTGAGTCTGGGATCGAAACCAATACCGATGTCAGCAGTCTGGCTGCATTACTGGCAGGGTGATCAGGGCAGCTACTATGATTTAGTCATCAATGCCCGTGAACCGCGTACTCTTATTGGCTTGATGGCCGGAGCCGGATTGGCTCTCGCGGGAGCCGTCACTCAGGGTTTGCTGCGCAATCCGTTGGGGGATCCGGGGTTATTAGGAATTAATGCGGGAGCGGCGGTTGCCGTGGTTTTTTTCTCTTTCATTCCGGCGCTAGAGGGATTCTCCCGTTTTTGGAGTGCATTTATTGGCGCGGGTTTATCAACCTTATTGTTCTATTTACTCAGCGGCGGTGCCCGTAATACTAACCCTGTACGGCTGGTTCTGACAGGTGCGGCTATCAATGCCTGCCTGTTTGCAGTTGTACAGGGAGTGGTATTGATAAATGCACAGGTAATGGACAGTTACCGTTTCTGGACTGTGGGTTCATTAAGTGCGATGTCGCTGAATGAGGCCAGTTTACTGATACCTTACCTGCTAGTGGCGGTTGTATTGACGCTTTCACTCAGTGCTTCATTAAATGTCATGGTTTTTGGGGAGGCAATTGCAGGCGTTCTCGGTGCTAACGTTGCCCGTACCCGTATTCTGTCACTATTAAGCGCCACGATGTTGGCGGCCGGAGCGACAGCAATGGCTGGCCCAATTGCTTTTATTGGTCTGGCAGCACCACATCTGATGCGGGCATGGGTAGGCAGTGATTTTCGTTGGTTGTTGCCTTACAGCCTGTTTGCCGGCCCTTGCCTGTTATTGATATCGGATGTTGTGGGGCGGTTATTAATATCGCCTGAAGAAATCATGGTCGGCATTATTACCGCCTGTATTGGTGCTCCGTTGCTTTATCTGGTTGCTAAAAACCGGACCCAAAAAATTATGGTGGAATAGAGCATGACTCAGATTTATTCACCGAGGCCAATAAGGCAACAAACTGTCAGAACTTTCTCTCTGGGAAGAGCTATATTCATCAGCCCATCATGGCACACGAGTAAGATAATCACGCTCATTCTGTTGTTGCTGGTGGCACTTTTCTATCTTGCTTTAGCATCCGGCAGGGAAGGGATGGATAACCCCTTTCTGGGGACAGGAAACTCCTATCAGGAATTTATTTTATTGCAAATCCGCTTACCCAGAGCATTGTTAGCAATAGGGGCCGGAATGGCTCTGGCACTTTCGGGAGCGCTTTTTCAGCTGACGACCCGTAACACACTTGGTAGTCCGGACATCATTGGTATCAATGCGGGTGCCGCACTGGGAATTATGGTTGCATTGCTTGTCTGGCCTGATGTATTGCCAGTCTCTGTAGGGGCAATATCAGGTGCCGGGCTCGCAGTATTGCTGGTTTATCTCGGTAATGGTGCAGGGCTTGGCAGAATGCAAACAGGTAAAATCGTGATATCCGGCGTGGCCATCGCTGCATTCTGTATGGCAATCGTTGATTTTGCTGTTTCAAATATTCGTGCTGAACAGGCTCAGCAAATACGTGCATTACTGAGTGGTAGCCTTGCCAGCAGGGGATGGCGGGATGTGGCAATTATTAGTGGGTTGGTTGTTTTTACTCCCGTTTTATTTTGGCTGGGCAGGCAATTACGTTATACCCATTTTGGTGACGATATAGCTAATACATTGGGTGTGCCCGTACGCCTTATCCAGATTATCAGTATATTACTGGCTGTCATTTTCGCTGCAATGTCAGTATTAGTTGTCGGCCCCATTTCTTTTATTGCCCTGTCTGCGCCGCAAATTGCCCGTCGGTTAGTCCATGCGAAAGGCGCCGCATTATTTTGCTCAGCTTTAGTTGGGGCTTTACTGATGCTGCTGTCTGATTTTATTACCCTAATCTTACCAACTCCGGCACGTTTGCCTGTTGGTTTAGTGACTGCGGTGATTGGAGGAATTTACTTGATGTATTTACTGTATGCAGAATTAAGGAGAACACGATAATGCCATCGGATGTAAATTCCCCAGAGGCGACTTCGCGGCTTAAAGCCCGGAGTCTTTCACTGGCATACGGTAAAAAAACGATTATTGAAGATATTAACCTTGCAATCCACGATAACGAATTCAGCGTTATTATTGGCCCTAATGGGTGTGGAAAATCGACGTTGCTGCGGGCAATTAGCCGAAGTATGCAGCCACAACAAGGTGAAATTCAACTTGATGGAATAAATATCCATCGTTATAAGCCAAAAGCGGTTGCACGTGAGTTGTCACTGTTAACCCAAGGGGCAATTGTGACGGAAGCGTTGACGATTTATGACCTTGTTTCCCGCGGTCGCTATGCTTATCAGACTTTCCTGCGGCAATGGTCAGAAACAGATGAACGCATTGTCAGAGAAGCCTTACAGGCTGTCGATTTATGGGATATGTCGGAAAAATTTGTCAGCGAACTTTCAGGAGGCCAGCGTCAGCGGGCATGGTTTGCCATGACACTGGCACAGCAAACGCCGATTATTCTGTTGGATGAGCCGACGACTTATCTGGATATTTCCCATCAGATCGAAATGCTTGATTTATGCCAACGCTTACATCAGCAGGGAAAAACATTGGTATTGGTTTTACACGATATTAATTTATCACTGCGCTATGCCACCCGATTAATTATGATGAAGAGTGGCCATATTTATGCGGAAGGAAAGCCTGAAGAAATTATCACGGAGCAGAG
This sequence comes from Xenorhabdus sp. PB61.4, assembly GCF_963894935.1. Classification (NCBI taxonomy): domain Bacteria; kingdom Pseudomonadati; phylum Pseudomonadota; class Gammaproteobacteria; order Enterobacterales; family Morganellaceae; genus Xenorhabdus; species Xenorhabdus sp. PB61.4. The sequence continues at coordinate 33,858 of NZ_CAWQJR010000155.1, read as the reverse complement.
CATTGCCGATGTATTTGGTCTGGCATGTCGTATTATCCGTGATCCTGAATCGGATAAGCCATTAATTATTCCGAGATATAATGGAAGGGGGTAGAATGACTCAGATAACGTCAGAAGTAGATGTTAATAATATTGTTAGTTTATTCGACAGCGCATTCAGCCATTTTAATTCATCAATGAAGGTGAATGCAGAAAACATTCCAGAAGGTAGCATGGTATTTCACCAATGGTCGGATGAAAAAGAATTTTTATTATTAATGCAACGTTACCATAATGAGTATTATGCAAATAGTGCTCAGAAGCCGAATAATAAAGGGCTTTATTCTTTATGGGCACAGTGGTATTTCGGCATCGTTGTTCCGCCGATGATGCTAATGTTGCTGGAATACCCTCAAGCGGCAGATGCTGATTATAATCTTTTTCAGGTTGAATTTCATGAAAGCGGCCGGCCTGATATGGTTTACTATCAATTAACCTGGATGGATGAGCCTCTATCCTTACTGGAACGCTATTATGCTTTATTGGATCGTCATATTATTCCGGTCTGTGAAAAGATTGAATCTTATAAAGGAATTAATGGGCGTTTGCTATGGAATAATATTGGTTATGTGATGTATTGGTATTTAAGTAACTTTAAAGAAAGAATGAGTGATGGACAATATGAAATATTGGTCAATAATCTTTTCTTTGAAGCAAAATTACCCGATGGCAGAGATAATCCATTATATCGTACAGTGATATTAAGAAATAACATTATGCAGCGTCGCTGTTGTTGCCAACGGAATAAATTACCGGGAGTAGGGAATTGTCGTGATTGCCCACTTGAAATTGGTTAATAAATAGGAGGTGTTATGCAAGTAATCCATTTCCGGGAAAAACGGATTGAAAAAGATCAATTTCGTGGTCAGGTGGTTAAAAATACGCATTTCTTTAATTGTGATTTCTCATATGCTGATTTAACAGACAGCCAGTTTATTGATTGCTTATTTTATGAATCCAAAAATCAGCTGAGCTGTAATTTTAAACACGCTATTTTGAAAGATGCCAGTTTTAAAAATTGTGACTTATCGATGGTGGATTTCAGATATGCCAATGCACTGGGGATAGAAATTTGTGGATGTCGGTTGCAAGGCGCTGATTTTCGTGGTGTGAGTTTCATGAATATCGTAAGTCCTACAATTCGGTTTTGTTCAGCCTATATCACCAAAAGTAACTTAAGCTATGCAAATTTGTCTGATGTGGTACTCGAAAAATGTGAACTATGGGAAAACCGATGGCATGGCACTCATATTTTAGGGGCAACGTTCAGTGGCTCAGATCTGTCTGGCGGGGAATTTACCGCTTTTGATTGGTGTGCAGCAAACTTTACTCATTGTGATTTGACCAATTCTGTTTTGGGTGAAATTGATATACGGCGAGTGGATTTTCAGGGGGTTAAACTAGAACCCTCTCAGGTTGCAGAGATTATGGAACAGCTTGGTATTATCGTCATTGGCTAGCAGCAGGAAGCATGTCAGGCGGTCAATCACGGCAATACATCCGAAACAGTCTGGCTAAATGCTCCCCGGCGGGGGTTAAATTGGTATCTTTGCGACGAATCAGGCAAAACATGGCTAACGGGAGCTGTTCTTTAAGATCTAGGGCGACAAATTGCTGATGAAACAGTGCATCATCTGCTAAATCGACAGCGACAATGGTCACAAAATCACTTTTGGCGACTAGGCTCATGCAAGACGTTAATGTTTCGCATGTGACGCTGAAGACAGGAGGCCTCTCCATTAATGAAAGCCTTTCAAACAATTGGCGATAATAAGTGCCTTTTGGTGTTGGCATGGTCCAGTCGCAATCAGATAACTCTTCTAAAGAAGTTGCATGCTCTTTGGGGTGCCCTTTACGCACAATCACTTTGTACTCTTTTTCCATCAATTTCTCAAAGCTGAGGTCTGCATCCGTGCTATCGGGATAATAGGTATTCACAGAGAAATCCAGTTCACCTTGCCTGAGTTGGGGTAACATAGCCAATAATTGCCCTTCAACAATACGTAATTTGACAGTGGGGTAATTGCGATGAAATTGTGTAATGATTTGTGGCATGATTGTGCGGACAATGCAGCCAGCAACACCAATATTGATGACACCACCGAGTAAGCCAATACGTTGCTGAATATCTTCCTGAGCAATTCTCAACTCTTCAAGTATCAAGCTGGCACGTGATAAAAAACTTTGCCCGCACTCTGTTAAATGAATACCCTGATTACTGCGTATAAATAATTTTGCCCCCAGTGAATCCTCCAATTCACGAATCGATTTCGTTAAAGCAGGTTGCGAAAGCGACAGGGTTCGGCTTGCAGCTCGAATACTGCCATAGCGGCTAATTTCAACAAAAGCCCGTAACTGATTGAGTTTTATTGGCATCACTATTTTCTCTTTTGCGATAACTATTAGTTATATAGATGAAGTTAATTGTATCTCATTGAAGCTGAGCTTCTTGTCTACATTAATTAAAACAGACTACTGATGTGATAACTAAAAGAGATAGTAATATGCAAACTTTATTGAATGAATCTATTCGGCAAATCACCGGACAACTACAAAACTGGCGTCGTGATTTTCACCATTTCGCTGAGTCAGGCTGGGTTGAATTCAGAACTGCGACCCTTGTTGCTGATGAGCTACACCGGTTAGGTTATAGCCTGAAAATGGGGAAGGAGGTGATTAAAGCCGATGCGAGAATGGGGCTGCCTTCAGTACATACATTACAGGAGCAAGAACAGCGAGCCATCCAACAGGGCGCGAAGGTAGAATGGTTGCCGCATTTTTCCGGTGGTTTTACTGGCATTGTCGCAACACTGGATACCGGAAAAGCAGGCCCCACACTGGCATTCCGGGTTGATATGGATGCACTTGATTTGAATGAAGATCAGACTCATGTTCATCGCCCTCATGCTGAAGATTTTTCTTCCTGTAATGCGCATATGATGCATGCCTGCGGCCATGATGGTCACACAGCTATCGGGCTGGGACTCGCGCGTATATTGAAACAATATCAAGAGCGGCTCACAGGAAAAATCAAACTGATATTTCAGCCCGCAGAAGAAGGGACAAGAGGGGCAAAATCAATGGTCGAAGCCGGGGTTGTTGATGATGTTGATTTTTTTATCGCCATTCATATTGGTCTCGGTATACCTATGGGTGAATTAGTTTGTGGTAATGATAGTTTTCTGGCAACGACCAAAATTGATGTCACTTATCGCGGGGCTGCTTCTCATGCGGGCGGAAAGCCGGAAGAAGGAAAAAACGCTTTGTTGGCTGCGGCTCAGGCTACGGTAGGACTGCATGCAATTTCTCATCACAGCAAAGGTATTTCGCGCATTAATGTTGGTGTATTACAGGCTGGTACTGGTCGTAATGTGATTCCTGATTATGCATTAATGAAAGTGGAAACCCGTGGTGAAACGAATGAAATCAACGAATTTATCTACGGTCATGCCCTCGGTGTTATCGAAGGCGCAGCAAAAATGCAGAATGTGGAGTATGAAATCGAGCTAATGGGGGCAGCGCAAAGTAGTAAACCCAGTCCGGCATGGGTCGATTTTATTTATCAGCAGGCTCAACAGCATGTCCCTGAGCTTTCATCTGTTGTTAAAAGCGGTCGTCAATCCGTAGGTTCAGAAGATGCAACTTATTTTATGGAGCGGGTTAAAGCAAACGGAGGTTTGGCTTCTTACCTTATTTTCGGTACTGAACTTAGTGCAGGCCATCATCATGGGCAGTTTGATTTTAATGAAGATGTACTGGCAATTGCAGTGAAGACACTGGCAACAATCACCATTCACCTACCTGATTTTGACGCTCAGCGTCACCAATAACGCTTATTAGGCTTGTCTGTTCAGGGCAAACCTGCATCCAGCCATAACCGCATACAACATCACAATGTCAGCAAATGTAGAGGAAAAACTATGAATCAGGCCTCTCTATCTGTAAATAAGAGTCCGGGATATATTTTGGGATGGATTGAAAAAGTAGGAAATAAAATTCCGAATCCTTTTGTTTTATTTATCTATCTGATTGCCGTGTTAATGATTGCGACCGCTATTTTATCCTGGTTTGATTTGGCGGTAAAAAACCCGATAGATGGAGAAATGGTCAGGGTTAAAAATTTACTCAGTGCTGAGGGAATACAATGGATTTTGCCTAATATTGTAAAAAATTTCAGTAGCTTTACCCCTCTCGGAGCTATTCTGGCGCTGGTCATTGGTGCCGGGCTGGCTGACAAAGTCGGTTTGTTAAGAGCTCTGATGTATAAAATGGCGATGGGTATCAATAAACGTTATGCCAGTTATATGGTGTTGTTTATCGCCTTTTTTAGCCATATTTCGTCGGATGCTGCACTTGTTGTGATGCCACCGTTGGGAGCACTGATGTTTATTGCTGTTGGGCGACATCCAGTGGCAGGATTACTGGCAGCAATTGCGGGGGTAGGATCAGGATTTACGGCAAATCTCTTGATTGTCACAACCGATGTTTTGCTGTCTGGCATTAGCACTGAAGCGGCTAAAATGTTTGATCCTAACCTGCATGTCAGTGTCATTGATAATTGGTATTTTATGGCAACATCCGTGATTGTACTGACGATTGCGGGAGCAATTCTGACGGATAAGTTTATTGAGCCACGTTTACCTGCCTGGGAAGGAAATAGCGAGGAAAAACTAGAAAAACTCACGCCACAACAAAATCGCGGATTGTTAATGACCGGACTGTCTGCCCTGATTTTCATCGCTATTGTTGGGTTGCTGGTGATTCCTGAAAATGCGTTGTTGCGGGATCCTCTGACGGGTTCAGTCCTTCCGTCACCTTTTATAAAAGGGATTGTGCCGCTGATTATTCTGTTTTTCTTTGTCGTTTCTATTACATATGGTGTTTTTACCCAGCAAATAAAAACACCTAACGATATTCCGGAGTTGCTCGTTGACCCGATGAAAAGCATGGCGGGTTTCATTGTGATGGTTTTCCCTTTGGCTCAGTTTGTTGCTTTCTTTAATTGGAGTCATATGGGGAAATTTATGGCCATTGGTATTACTGGCCTGCTGGAAACACTGGGGCTGACTGGCGCGCCTGCTTTTATCGGACTGATGTTTTTATCTTCCTTTTTGTGCATGTTTATTGCGAGTGGTTCAGCCATTTGGTCGATTCTTGCGCCTATCTTTGTGCCGATGTTTATTTTGCTTGGCTTTCATCCTGCTTTTGCGCAGATCATCTTTCGTATTTCTGATTCTGCTGTATTCCCTTTGGCACCGATGTCACCTTTTCTGCCTCTCTTTTTAGGATTTCTCCAGCGTTATTATAAAAATGCCCGCTTAGGCACTTACTATACGCTGGTACTGCCTTATCCTCTGGTATTTTTTATCGTCTGGATGTTGTTGCTTATCGGATGGTATTTTGCCGGATTACCTATCGGACCGGGTATTTATCCAATATTAAATTAATGACTAATATGTAGTGGTTCTAACTTAATCTGATCTCCATTGAGAGGCTTTGTCCTCTCATTTATCCTCAGTAAAATAACCCTCCCAATCTATTTATTCCTGTTATTCCAGAGTTCGGCAAAGAGTAATTATTCATTTTTTATATAGGGTATTTTATTTTAAATGGCGTGTTTATTTTGAACGGGTATTTTTTTTTGAAAGTATGATTTGTTTTTAATGGGGCGATATATTTTAAAGTCTGCAATATTGCAGGGTTTATTTATATTACGCCTTGTTGTTGTTAATAAATGCTATCCAGACGTTATCAAAACACTCATTATTATTTATGCCCACATTCATTTCGTGAGTTATTCCTCTGGTTTTCGATGTGATAGCTATTTTATTACGCCTGTTTCTAAATTTTACTGTCGTGGTTTGAAGCATGACTCACACTTAATAAAGAATATAAAAGTATATGAGGAAGGTGGTATGTTCTTAAGTAAAGAATCGTTCAGTGACGAGGAGTGGAACGATCCTAAGTTTCAGTTACGTAACTTAATTAAAACATCTGAAGGGCTGGAAAAATGGGTGGCATTAACTGACGGAGAAAGAAAAGCCATAGAGGCTGTTAAAGGAAAATATCTGTGGCAGAGCACTCCGTATTACGCTTCGCTTATGGACAAGCATGATGAGAATTGCCCCATTCGATTACAGACTATTCCTCATTTAAGAGAAATGAACGTAGCGGAAAATTCTGATAATGATCCGGTAGGAGATACAGCCAACCTCAAAACAGCCAGAGTAGTACATAAATATCCGAATAGAATTGTTTTACTGGTTTCGGATACTTGCCCTGTCTATTGTCGCCATTGTACGCGAAAGTTTCATACCACAGATGTCAGTGGCACCTATTTTGGTTCTGATCTTGCCGCATCTTATGAAGAAGACTTCGCTTATATTGAGAGCCATCCCGAAATTGATGATGTTCTGCTGACGGGCGGTGATCCCTTAATACATTATGACAAGTTTCTTGAAGCGATTATTAAGAGGCTGAGGAGCATCAGTCACATTAATATTATCCGTATCGGAACCCGTTATCCCGTATTTGCTCCTCAAAGAGTGACAGAAAAATTCTGCCAGATGCTGGAAAAGTACCATCCTATCTGGGTTAACACACATTTTAATCATCCGAAAGAAGTGACCGAAGAAGCGGCTGCTGCCTGTGATCGATTATTGCGACATGGCATCCCTGTGCAAAACCAGTCCGTTTTATTAAAAGGGATCAACGACGATGTAGAAACGATGCGGTCACTACTCAAGGCGCTTTTGAGGATCAGGGTTCGTCCTTATTACTTGTACCATTGCGATAACGTATCCGGTGTTTCTCACTTCATGACCACTCTGGAGAAGGGACAGGAAATTATGGATGCGATGGTAGGGTTCGAGACCGGTTTTAGCGTGCCGCAGTATGTCGTTACAACGACATTAGGCAAATTACCGGTTAACCGGGCACATGTTACCGCTCATGAAGATGGTCGTGTAACGGCGAGGAATTATAAACAGGATTCTTTGGATATTACTGAATATATCAAACCGCCCTCAGATTTGAATGATTATCCCTCTGAATATCGTAATAGTGAAATTATTCCCTCTAAGACTGTCGATTTATAAAAAGAGCGATCTGTAGGCTATCGGTTTTTAAAACGAAAGATTAAGCATTGTTATATTAATTAACTGAGATATTCATAATGATACAAGAGAATCCTTTTTCATCCCGCATTGCTGGTAGAGCAAAGAATATTAATGCCTCAGTAACGGTAGGGCTGGCAGATATCGTTGCTAAATTGAAAAGTGAAGGTCGTGACATTATTGGATTGAATGAAGGTGAGCTGGATTTCAGTACCGGGGCTACGATTGTTAATGAGACCATCCGGGCATTGATAGATGGCAGGACACGTTATAGCTGGCTCAACGGTGAACCTGAATTAAGAGAGAAAATCTGCCAAAAAGTATTTGAAGATAACCGGATTAAAGCGACGCCTGAAAATGTCATCGTAACCAATGGCTCCAAACAAGTTATTTATGAAATCTTACAGACAGTCATTAATCCCGGTGATGAAGTCATTATTCCCGTGCCCTGTTGGGCAACATATCTTGAAGCAGTCAAATTAGCCGGTGGGAAAGCGGTATTAATTGAAAATATTGGTGTTGATCTGGATGTTGAAAAAATAAAGCAGGCCATTACCGAAAATACCAAACTTATCATTATCAATACGCCAAATAATCCGACCGGAGCTGTTTACTCGAAAGCTGCATTACAGACCCTGTGCCAAATCGTCAAAGAAAAACAGATTTTCATGTTATCTGATGAAGCCTATGAACAAATTGTCTTTGATGGTGAACATCATAGTCTGGCTGCCATTGATGACAATGAATACATCATCACGGTGCAAACATTTTCAAAAAGCTTTGCCATGACGGGCTACCGTATTGGTTACATGATAGCTCACCCTGAACTAATCAACAGAGTCTCTGACCTGCATGGTCATATGACCGATAATGTTTGCACTTTTGCCCAGTATGGTGCAATTGCCTCGCTCGAAATGCCCAAAGATTTTTATCAGGAAAGGTTAGAGATACTCAAACAACGCCGGGATCGGGCATACCGATATACCCGCGAGCTTTTCGATTGTGAGCTTCCTGCCGGTGCATTTTATCTGTTCCCCAATGTTGAAAAATACCTCAATGATCGTTGTCGTGATGCCACTCAATTCTGTGAATATCTGCTCACTCATGCAGGGGTAGCCCTGATCCCGGCAGAAGCCTGTCTGTATCGTGGACACGTACGAGTTTCTTTTGCTGCGCCCATGGATGCCATTGAGCAGGGGTTTGAACGGATCGCAAATGTATTGCGCTATACACAATGAATTTCAGGATGCATCGCGGCGGCAAGGGAGAGAATTCCCGGTCACATAGATATCTATGCGACCGGGGTGAGCGAGCGCAGCCAACAAAGAGGCAGCTTGAAAGACGAAGTGTATAATTGATAACCATAAGGATTAACAAGAATGAATCAGGCGATATATTCCATTGAATTATCTCATTCAGAAGTTGATGAGATTCAGGCACTCATCGGAAATTTACAAGAACGTTATCACTCTACTGATGATCAGGCATTTGTTCACAGCTTGCCTGAATGGGTCGAGTCATTACCCACCCGATTACGTATTGAAGTCAAAAAATTCCGCCATCAGGGTTACCCGCTAGCTGTTATAAAGGGATACCCTGATATGTCCGAGTCGATGGGGGCAACACCGAACCATTGGAAGGACGTTTCCAATACAAACGGTCATTATGATTACTACTGCTGTTTGATGTCGAGCTTATGCGGTGACGTTGTCGGTTTTTCCGATTTACAAAACGGAAAACTGGTGCAGGAGATCTTCCCAATCCAGCAAGACGCCGGAAAGCAATTAGGTACGGGTTCTGTCGATCTATTACTGCATACCGAAGATACCTCACTGGACTATCGTGCAGATTATCTCGGTTTTATGTGTATTCGTAATATTTACCGAATCCCTACCAGCGTATCAGTTCCCGATTTTTCCAAACTTAGTGAAAAAACCGTCACTATTCTCAAGAAAAACAAATTCCGTATTTTTAACGATCGTCCGTGTTTGTCAAAAGAAGAGCGGGATGAAAATTATACGGTTTGTCCTGTCCTGACGGGCAGCGGCGATCATATTCATATGCGCTATGACCCTCTGTATATGGATAAAGCCGCGTTGGATACCGAAGAACTTGAGGCGGTGGCTGAACTGGAGGCATTAGCTGAGTCGGCGGTATTTGATCTGGTTTTAAGCCCCGGTGAAATTGCCTTTATCGATAATTACCGCTGTGCTCATGGCCGCAAAGCGTACCAACCCAGATATGACGGCACTGATCGCTGGTTGAAGCGTACCCAGATTTTAACGAGATTACGGGATTTTAAACACTTGTCGTTACCCGGCCGCATCAACGTGTTGCCTTAAGTTTTTACCTTAAGTATGGGCACTGAGGGGAATTTTTGCTGCCTGAAATCTTGATGTATTTGAGTGATCTTTTTTATTTGGTTTAAGAGTATGCGTAAACACAATCAAAATGCAGGAGCAGATCGTTTTGTTGAGCAATGGCGTGTCTGCCTTCAGGGACTTGATACTGATAATGTCCTTATTCTGGCGTTACTGAAAAAAGCACTCAGCGATATTGATGCAATACGGTTTAACGACTTGCAATCCGGGCGTCAGCTAAGCTGGCGCCAATTACTGTGCAGTATTGCCCGCATTTATCGTTATTTGCATGAATTGAACGTTACTCGTGGTCAGCGGGTGGTGACAATTTCCCATAATTGCTGGGAATTACTGGCTATTGAATTCGCCTGTCAGCTTAAAGGTGCTATTTATGCGCCGGTATACGCCAATTATTCTGAGGAGATGATGACTTACTGTCTGTCATTGGCAGAACCCGCATTAGTCATCACGGAAAAGGTATCCCTTGCACAGACGCTGGCTCAGCATAGCCCGTGGCAGGTGATGACACTGGAACAGGCCGGACCGTTCCCTGATTTTGCCGGTATTGACAGGGAAACTGACCTGATCAGCCCGGATAAAGCCGTCAGCGATGAAGCTATCGGAGAGGCGTTACTCAGGGCTATTACGACAGACTTACAGGCCACGCGGGCAGAACAGGCATTCTGTTTGATGTTTACTTCCGGTTCCAGTGGTAAACCAAAAGGTGTGCTGCTCAGTCAGAACAATATTCTGTCACAGCAGCAGGCTCTGCAAACATTATGGCATTTCGATGGCCCGCAATCTTTTCTCAGTTACCTGCCATGGCATCACAGCTTTGGTGGATTATTTGAAAAATACACGGCTATTTTCAGTCAGGCGATGTTACATATTGATAATAGCCGGGGCATGGATATTGACCGGATGTGCACTAATCTGAGTCAGTTAAAACCGACACGTTTTTTCAGTGTACCCAAGATACTGACAGTCGTTGCCAACAAAATGAAACATTCCGGGGCTTTTTACCGGGCAGTGGCACCGACATTGCAGATGATCTTCTCTGCTGCCTCCAAATTGCCTCCGGATATCGAAGACTATTTTAAGCAATGTGGCATCTACGTTGCTGAGGGCTGGGGGCTGACGGAAACCAGCCCATGCCTGACACTTAAAGGCCCGGGCTATGAAGAACACAACAGCGTAGGCCGCCCTTTACCCAATGTCATTCTCAGTATTGATGAAGATAGCGGGGAGATTTTGGCAAAAGGGCCGAATGTGATGCTGGGCTATTATGCCGATGAAGCCGCTAACCAGCGTTGCTTCAGTCAGGGATGGTTCAGAACAGGCGATCTCGGCAAGATGATCAAGGGTGAACTTGTGCTTCTGGGGCGGTTAGATTCGGTCAAAAAACTGTCTAATGGCGAAAAGGTCTCCAGTGATGCCATTGAACAAAGTTTGTTTGAGAAAACCGATATTATCAACCATGCCATTATTGATATTGAACAACGCCCCTACGCTACGGCTTTATTGTTTATTAACCCTGAGCTTTGTCGCCAGCGATTTGGCGAGAATTGCACACTACAACACTCATCCCGCTTGCAGGAGCATATTGCTGAAGTGGTACAACAGCATAATCAGCAGGTGGAGGATAGTTCGTTTAAATTGATTGCGGTGGCGGTCACTGAAACCTCACTGTCTCTGGAGAAAGGGGAAGTCACACCGTCATTTAAAGTGTCGCAGCGTACTGTACGCGAGAATTATCAGGCTGTGCGTGATGCCTTATACGATATCAGTCAGCCTTTCCATCTGAATCCGGCATGTCATTCATTCCTGAAAATTACCGAAAATCACATTGTTTCATCCGTTATTCCTCAAGAGGCTGTGCCAATACAGAGAATTAACTGGGAAACATTTGTTCGCATCATTGGTCAGGTGCGGGGGCAGAAACTGGCCGAAGATGATGTACAACGTTCTTTAATGGATCTGGGTTATAACTCCGTGACCATCGTCCAATTGGCTGACAGTTTAAGTCAGGCTATGGGCCATGCGGTGACTGAAGTCGTGTTGTTCTCCGCTTCGTCAATTCATCAGCTTTGGCAGAGGCTGGCAGTACCTACAGTAAAAACATCCTCAGTAAAAACAATAGATGAAAGCCTTTCGCACACTGAGGCTACAATATCACTGCCGTCTGAACAAAATAATGCTGAAGTAGCGATTATCGGCTATGCCGGACGTTTTCCCGGCGCAGAAGATTGCGATCAGTTGTGGGAAAATCTGCTGGCAGGAAAAAGCCAGTTCAGCCGCTGCCCGGAAGATCGTCCTTTTATGGCATCGCTATTAGCCGAGTTTGAGGCGAATAGTATCCAGTTGAGCGGGGCGTTTTGCGACGATATTCGTCAGTTCAATCATAGTTTCTTCCAGATTACGCCTAAAGATGCCCGGCTGATGGACCCTCAGCACCGATTATTGCTGATGGTAACATGGGAAGCTATTGAGCAGGCTAATCTGAGCCTGAATGATCTGAAAGAAAGCCGAACCGGTGTATTTGTTGGTATCAGCCAGAATGGTTATCGACAGTTGCTACAGGATTATCTCACGGAGACAGGGGAAGAGGGATATCCGAGCAGTGCAATCAACAATCAGAACAGCGTATGCGCTAATCGACTATCGTACTTTTTGGATTTGAGAGGGCCTTCGTTAACGGTCGATACTTTGTGTTCATCATCGCTGGTGGCATTGCATCAGGCACGTTTGAGTATTGAACGGGGCGAATGCGATACCGCTATTGTGGCGGGGGTACACCTACAGCTGGATATGGCCCATTTCAGGGAAATGCAGCAATTGAGCGTATTATCCCATGATGGCATATGCCGCCCTTTTGACGCTAAGGCAAACGGAACCGTTCTGGGCGAAGGGGCTGGCGTAGTAATCCTTAAACGTCAAGATCTTGCCATCCGTGATAACAACGATATTAAAGCCAGTTTGCTGGCTTCTGAGATTTATCATGGTGGTCGTAGTAATGGCATCACAGCCCCCGATCCGCTTGCACAGCAACAGTTGCTGGAACAGTGTTGGGCAAATGCTGATGTGAAGGCGAGTGATATCGGTTATTTCGAAACTCACGGTACGGGCACTCATCTGGGCGATCCCATCGAAATGGCGGGTATCCATGCCTGTTTTCACGCTCAAAAAGCGCAGACTCCCTGCTATTTAGGCGCTATCAAAGCTAATATCGGGCATCTTGAAGCTGCGGCGGGTATTGCCGGATTAATCAAACTATTACTGATTGATAAACACAGAATCGCGCCGCCAGTGGCAGGATTCAGCGAGCTGAACCCACGGATCACGCTGGCCGAAGGACAACTGGCGATCCCGACTACCGTCCAGCCGCTTGCCCCCGAAAAAACGTGTCTGGCCGTCAGTGCATTTGGCATGGGAGGAACAGGGGCGCATGTGGTGATCAAAAGCCCCCGTAAAAGTCAAAAAAGGCTTGCTGAGACAGAGCCGGAAAACCAGACGTTACCTTGCGTACTGAGCGGATACGATCAGGCACACCTGAAGGCGTTTGCCTGCCGATTATTGGCGGATGTGCAGCAACATATCAAACAAAAGCAATTTGTGCTTAGAGACTTTTGCCAGACACTGGCTCAACGGACGGTATTGCCGGTTGTTTGTACACTGGTGGTCAATAGTGCTGAACAATTGGTTGAGCAGTTATCCGCAGTATCCAGAGGCGAAATAATAGGTTATCGCGCCAGTGAACATGGCCCATCAATTGCTGATACCACGGTTGATAAAACAACGATGGCATTAGTTTTTGCCGGACAGGGAACTCAATCGGTAGCAATGGCGGCTCAGTTGTATCGTCATAATGTGCAATTTGCCCAGTGGATTGATCAGATTGATCAATTATGTTCGGAGATAGCACATGAAAGTGGGCAACTCAAGGTGGAGGTCAGACAACTTCTGATTGAGCCGGTAGACGAGCAGATAATCAACCGCACTGAGTTTGCTCAGGTTATTTTGTTTGCCTTCGAATATGCGCTCTATCAGTGCTTGCGTCCTGCCATTGGACGCATTGATATTCTGCTTGGTCACAGTCTTGGTGAGTATGTGGCGGCCTGTATCGCCAATGTATTTTCCCTGAAAGAAGGGCTGAGGATCATCATCAAGCGCGCTCAATTAATGGAAGCCAGCGATCCCCGTGGTGCAATGATGATGGTGAATGGTTCGGCGGAGCAGGTCAGTGAGCTGATAGAACACGCTGAGCTGACTATTGCCGCAGAAAACAGCGAAACCAACACTATTATCAGCGGCACACGTGATGCGCTGGAGCATTTCCGGCAAAAACTGGAACAGCATGAGCTCCATGCCCGGTTTATCAATACTAACCGGGCATTTCATTCTCCGATGATGGGGAAGGCAGCTCAGGAATTTGGGGCGTTTCTCGCTGATATTCCGCTTAAAGTGGCAGAAGTGCCGATTTTGTCGAATCTGACAGGACAACCGGAAACAGCGTGTTTTGCTACAGTCGAATACTGGCAGCAGCACATGTTAGGCCGTGTCCTGTTCCGGCGTAATCTGGAGAATTTAGTGGCGATGTCTGGGCTGAAGATCATTGAGATTGGGCCTAAAAGTATGCTCAGCGTATGGTTGTCGGAGAAACAACCGCAACACTTTGCCTCCGCTTATAGTCCCTCCCGGAACAGCCAGCAACTCAATTATTGCGATTTATTGGCGGTATTAGCCAGCGACTGTTTATCCGGCTCACCGAGAGAATGGCTGACAATGTATTCCCCGTTCACATTTAATCCCGCCTTATTGCCGGCCAGAAAACTACTGACAGAAACGTGTTGGTTTACGGAATACACCGCCACGTTAGCGAATGGCGCAAGACAACAGAAACAGCCTGAAGAATATGAGCAGGGCAATCTGATCGATCATGAACCTTTCTTCATCATGCAGCAGCAAATTGACTGTATGAACGCCATTTTCCAAGCCCAATTAGAACTTATGAAGGGAAAGTAACGTAATGACGCAACTGCCAAATGAACTAAAACACGCTCTGCAAAATTGGCTACAGTCGGAATTAGCGAGTGAGCATGTGCCTACCAATACTGACTTTTTGGCGCTGGGTATTGAATCTCTCACGTTGATTAGATTTAAAAACAATATTAAATCCGAATATGGCGTGGATATCAGCATCGGGAAGTTTTTTAAGGGATTGTCGAATATCGATAAGGTTGCCAGTTTCATCCGTCAGCAGGCTCAGCCTGCCGTGGCTGGCAGTGTTAATCATGAACCGGATGTGTCGCTAACTGCGCCGGAGATGCCAACACCGCAGCAAGCACTGGTACAGCCACAGGCAGCCGATAATAGGCAGCCTGAGCCGATAATTAACGAACCTATGGTTAATCAATCTGTAGTTAATCAATCAGTAGTTAACCAGTCTACAGTTAACACACCTGTCGTTAATGTGCCGATGACTCCTGTCCGTGAAACCAAACTCGATATTGAGACTAAACAGGGCATTATGGTGGCTCAGTTAAACGCTATGCAGCAACTGTTTCAGCAGCAGCTGGCGGTATTGCAGAATATCAGGGGAGGAACCACGAATTTTATCACGGCG
Source organism: Xenorhabdus sp. PB61.4 (assembly GCF_963894935.1). NCBI lineage: Bacteria > Pseudomonadati > Pseudomonadota > Gammaproteobacteria > Enterobacterales > Morganellaceae > Xenorhabdus > Xenorhabdus sp. PB61.4. The sequence goes on along the minus strand of NZ_CAWQJR010000155.1, from coordinate 18,721 downwards.
AATCAACCGCCAGTCTCAGCATTAGCCCCGGTATTATCTACAACCCCAATAGCGCCACCAGCACCAATAACATCAGCGTTGCCTACAGCATCAAATCCCGCGCCATTGGCGAGCACTCAATCAGGCAAACAATCCGTTGAGATCCCCGATCATCACACTGAGCAGCCTCAGACTGAGGTGACAAAGCCGGCAGCTTCGTCAGGTGAAAAAGCCAAATTTACTTATAAACCGGTTGTGCTTTCAGAGCCTGTGCAATGTGATGCGGAAACGACAGCGTTTATTCAGCAATACAATGCGAAAACAATCGCGTCAAAAAACACTATCCAGAAATATCGGACAGCACTTTGTGATAACCGCAATGCGATCCAATTCAACAGCAAACTGAAAGAACTGTGTTACCCGATTGTGGGGAAAACGGCAAAAGGGGCGCACTTTACCGATCTTGACGGTAATGTTTTTATCGATATCGCGATGGGATTTGGTGTCAACTTTTTTGGGCATAACCCCGATTTCATCCAACAGGCGTTGCAAAAGCGGCTCCAGCACGGTTTTCATCTTGGCCCTGTTGATGAGTCTGCGATGGTTGTTGCGGATCTCATTACCGAAATCACCGGCGTTGAACGTGTCGCTTTCACCAATTCAGGGACTGAGGCGATTATGCTTGCCTGCCGTGTGGCGAGAGCTGCCAGCGGGAAACAAAAAATTGTCATCTTCAATAATGCCTATCACGGTCATTATACGGAAATTCTCTTTATGGGCGGCATGAAGCCCGGAGAGCAGTTCCCACAATCCAGCGGTATTCCTGATAATCTGGGGCGGGATATTGTGGTGCTTAATTATGGCGAACAGCAAAGTCTGGATTACATTACAGCCCATGGGCATGAAATCGCCATGGTTATGGTTGAACCGGTTCAATCACGCAATATCACTTTACGACCAGAATCGTTTATTCAGACGTTACGGAAAATCACCGCACAGCAGAATATCGTCTTGTTATTTGACGAAATTATTACAGGATTCCGTTATCACGCCCGAGGCGCCCAACATTACTATCAGGTTAAGGCAGATTTGGTGACTTATGGCAAAGTTATCGGTGGCGGCCTGCCTGTTGGTGTGCTGGCCGGAGATGCTGTAGTCATGGATTATATTGATGGTGGTTTCTGGCAATTTGGTGATTCTTCTTACCCGCCTAATGAGACCACTTTCTTTGCCGGAACATTCTGTAAACACCCTCTGGCAATGGCAGCCGCAGAAGCAACGCTGTTACATATGAAAGCACAAGGGCCATCATTACAAGCTGATTTGAACGACAGAACAACAGGGTTTGTCAAACGGCTTAATGGTTTATTTACCGCAGCAAATAGCGGGATAGAAGTTGCGAATTTTGGTTCACTTTTCAAGTTCAACCAGAAGAAAAACCATGAACTATTTTTCCATCATTTACTGATGAATGGGGTTTATACGTGGGAAGGGCGCACTTGTTTCCTCTCGACGGCTCATGACGATAATGTTCTGGAGGCGTGTTTCAATGCTTTCGAAAAAACGGTTGAAGGAATTACCACTGCTTCTCGCTCTTCTTCTGCTCGTCCGCAGGATAAACCGATTGCGCCGAAAATGCAGGAAACAACGGTTTTGGCTGAACCCAGAATGCAGAAAAATCTGGCGATGGCGAGTTGGTACGATCCGGCAGCCTCAAAATCTTACAATGAATTCATTCAGTGTGTGATTACCGATGAATTGCAGCCCCACCGTTTGAACAGCACCATTGAGTATCTATTCAATCGTCACCAGCAGCTACAACAGGTTTTTTGCCCTGAAACGTTTAAAACCGTAACGGGACAATTTGACTATCATGCTGCCATGCGTGTTGAGCAGTCTCCTCTTGATTCACCGGCGCAGTTTTCTCAGTGGCAACAAGCCTGTATAGATGAAGAATTTATACTCGATCGCGGGCCGATGTTCAGAGTGCATGTAGCGCAGGTTGATCTGTCCAAACCATTATGGAATGGAACTTCTTTAGCGCAATACGCATCAGATCATTGCCGGGTGGATATCATCTGTTTGGTTGCCCATCATACGGTTGTTGATGGTGTCTCTTTGGATATCTTCATCAATGAATTAGTTGCTGTTTATCATGGTGCCCGTGATTTGCCACCCGCTGCGCAATATCAGGATTATCTGGGACGGCTGGCTGCCTTCAAAAACACACCAGATTTTATTCATCAGAAATCATTCTGGCATAAATATCTATCTGGCTGGCAGAAGGATTTGGCTAATTTACCCGTTACAGTACCTGTCGAACTTACTGAAGAAGGTGACGTGCTGGCTACGGGGGGCTTTCATCTGGAGAAATTACCGGCTGAACTGACGGCCAAGCTGTTGCAATACGCCACTCAACATCGCGTAACACCTTACATACTGATGTATACCGCCTACTCCATTTTTCTGGGATCGGTACTTAAACAATCTCAGTTCGTTATGGCGACATCGGTGGCCGGGCGTAATTTTGATAACTTCGATAATTTGGTCGGGTTAACGACCGCGATGTTGCCCGTCCGGGTTAATACCTGCAATGAACAGCAGCTTTTTAGTGAGTATCTTGACCTGACCTGTGAGCAATTGTTGGAGGTTCTTTCCCATCAGGATGTGACCGTTGACGATCTGACAGTGCAAAGTAACAGCCTGAGCAACCGTTCAGAAATGCTGACCCGTTATCTCAATTACGATTTCAATTTCAGCCCCCGTAAACTGAGGCTGAATGATAGTGGTAGCTGGTCGGTATTACTGGACAATCCCAAGCGTTTCATTGTGGGTCAATTGTCTCTGGATGTGTTCCAGAGTGAGAATGACCTGTATCTGCACTGGGAGTATGCGGCACAGGCCTACAGCAAGGTACAAGTTAAAATGCTGTCCGGTCAAATGGCGCAATTATTGAACTATCTGGTGAGTGCACCAGAGCAGAATGCACTGACTCTGGCTGATATTGCTACTTATCTAAAATCACTGGATGCGCCTTCTATTGCCATAGGAACAGTGCGGAAGGATTTTCTGTATCAGGCTCCGATCCATGCCTTGTTTGAGCAACGTGCTTGCGATGAACCACAGGCGTGTGCATTAGTTGATACCCGTTCGCCGGAAGGGGTGAAGCCACTTTCATTTGCTGAGCTGAACCGTCAGGCAAATGCGTTGGCTCATCATTTGTTACACCAAGGATTACAGCCAGAAGAACCTGTTTTTGTCAGGGTGCGTCGTGGTATTCCTTTGGCAATCTCCGTGTTAGCCATACTGAAAGCAGGGGGCGTATATGTTCCTGTCGATAAAAAATTACCAGTGACTCAGGTTGAATATCTGCTCTCAATACTGACTCCGCGATTTGCCCTAATTGATGAAGATTATGGCACCTTCAGCACCCTCTCTCATGTGCAGTATTTCAATTTTTACGATGAAGAGACGCTGTTACGTCAATGTGGCGTGGATGAAGGTGGAATGAGTGAGGGAAATTCGGCGTTACTGAAAAATCCCGAAAAAATGATTCCAGCAGGCCAGACGGCTTACATTACCTGTACTTCAGGCAGTACTCAAAAACCTAATTGTGTGATGAACTCTCATGGAGCCATTGCCCATCACTGTTTGATGATGAAGGAATATCTGGCGATTGGGCCCGAAGATCGGATGCTTCAATTTACCGATTTATTCTGGGATATTGTTCTGGAAGAACTTTTCCCTGTCTGGAGCGCGGGTGGTCGGGTTGTCTTTATGGGTGATACACCGCCAAGCACTTTCTCTGATTTTAATCAATTGCTGATTGAGCAACAGATTACGCTGGCTGATTTACCGTCGACCTACTGGCAAGGCTGGGTGGAAAGTTTAGACGATCCGGCGATGGAGTATCCCTCTCACTTACGACGTATTTTAGTCGGGACGGAAAAAGTTGATCCACAGACACTGAAAAAATGGCAGCAGCACGTTCCGAAAGGCGGGATTTTCTCCAATGCTTATGCTCAGACTGAGACAACCATCACCGCGACGGATTCGGTAATCACTGCTGATACATGGGTCGGTGAAACAGTTCCGCTGGGCAAGCCATTAGCGAATACTGGTTTTTATGTGCTGGATGAAGCCGGGCAGCCAGTGCCCCGTGGCGAATCCGGTGAATTGTATATTGGCGGCCCGCTGGTATCCAAAGGGTATTACGGTAATAACACCCTGACCGCTGCCAAATATGTGGCTGATCCGTATATTCCGCGTGAAGCCTGCAACCATGCCACTCCGCGTATGTATAAAACCGGTGATCTGGTCAGCATGGATGAGCAGGGATGCCTGTCATTCCTCGGACGTACCGATTTCCAAATTAAGGTACGTGGCTATCGCATTGAGCCGACTCAGCTTGAAAGTATTATCGGCCAGTGGGAAGGTGTTGAGCAGGTTGTACTGACAACAAACAGTGTCATTGATCCGCGTATTCCGCCGGCGGAAACAAAATTACTCTGTTATGTGAAAACTCAGGCGGATAAAGCGGAACAAAAAGCGCTAAGTGAGCGGATACGCCAGTATATCCGTGGTAATTTTGCTCATTATATGCAGCCACATGCCATTATTTATCTGGCTGACTTCCCCAAAACCACCAATGGCAAAGTATCGATAAAAAGATTTCCTTTGCAACCTGACTTATTCCCAAATAACACGTTACAACACAGTTCATTACAGGCACATGTTTCTGAACGCGTCACGCAAGCGCCATCACCGGCGGATCTTGGCAGCACAGCGGGCCGTTTGCTGATGACTCATCTTGGACAGCATGGGTTGAATATGAATGAAAGTTTTGTTGCATTGGGCGGAGATTCGTTAATTGCGATCAAAATCCTGTCTGCATTGCAAAAAGAGTATGGCATGACGCTGAGACTACCGGAATTTATGGCCTGTGAAACCTTGGCTGAGCTGATTGGGTGGATTGAATCCGCGCTGGCTGAGAGCAGGGTTACAGCCGGATCTCAGGCATCCTTACCGAATAATCATGCAGAGATGACCGTGCAAAAAGCAAAACCCGTATTACAGGCCCGTAGTCGAAAAAAGAAGGTAATGGTTGAATGAAGGGGATCAATGGTTTTTATCCGCTGTGGATTGGCATTGCGGTGTCGATTTTTGGCAGTGAACTGACCGAATTTGCATTCGGATTGTGGTTGCTGGAAAAACAAATGTCAGTCACTGCCTATACAAATATGTATCTGGTATTAGTGCTTCCGGCCTTTTTACTGATGCCGTTAGTCGGTTATGTGATTGATCATTACGATAAACGTAAGGTGTTATTGTTCACAGAGGGCATTGCGGGGTTAGCTTTGGCGATTGTGCTTATCTTCAATCACTTTGGCTATCTCAATAACATCGTGGTTTATCTCTATATCGCATTGACCAGTGTGTTGACGGCGTTACAAATTGATTGTTACAGCACGCTGGTTTTCCGGCTGGTACCGGCTGCTTCACTGAATCGGGCGAATTCATTGGGCAGCCTCAGCGATTCATTACCACAAATGCTTGCCCCGATCATCGGGGCGTTTCTGTTCTCTCATTATGGTTTGGGGATTGTGCTGACGCTCGATCTGATGACTTTCATGATCAGTGCCTTTGCTGCCGGATTATTGTTCAGGGTCAGCGCCGTGCAGTTTCTGCCACATGATGATGGCACGCTCTCTAAGTTGAACTGGAAAGCTATTTTTCCTGATATCGGCTGTGTCCGGTTGGTCAGAGCATCGCCGGAAATGACTTATATGATTGCGTACACCTTTTTTAAAGCCATTCTGGTCGGGGGAACGCTAATCACTATTGTGCCTTATTTCACCACGTATTTTTCTGTCGCAGATGCCGGTTACATGATGTCTATCGGTGGTGTCTCCATGGTGATCGTCAGTCTTATCTCAGCATGGCGGCCTTCTATATTAAAACGTATGCCGCTATTCGCGCTGGAATTCCTGTTCGCGGCGGGTTTTGTGGTATTGACCCAGATAAAGAATATTTATGTCGCTGGCATATGTATTGCGCTTAGTTTTATCACGATGCGGATAAGCATCATTAAAATGCAAACGTTATGGCAAACAACGGTGCCGAAAATATATCACGGCCGAGTCTTCGCACTGCGTAATCTGGTTAAGACATTCAGTAGTTTCATTATTTATCTCATCACCGGAATTGTATTGGATCTCTTACTGGCTCAAGAGGGTGGATGGGCGATTTGGGGGCAGGGTAATCCTATGGATCTTTACTTTATTGGGATTACCTTACTGATATTACCTCCCTTGCTTATCTCGACACGCAGGCTGTTAGTCGCTATAAGGGGAGAATAATATGCTCAGAATAGGCATTATCGGTACGGGGGCGGTTGCGTGTTACTTAGCCCATCAATGTAAACAACAAGGATGTCAGGTTTTTTTATTGTCTTCACGCGGTACAAGACATCAGGCACATCCGATCAGCCAAATACAGCTGTTCGATGAGACAAAACCAGAATACGCCGCGAGTGTGGATCTCGGTAGCATTGCTATTGATGGGCATCTTACCGACTACAGTGCTTTTTTAGCTAAAGGGTTTGATCAACTGTATGTATGCAGTAAAACCGTTTCCAACCTGCATATTTGTCAGCAATTGTCCCGCCATAAACACTGTCTTAAAGGCCCGGTGATTTTATTTCAGAATGGGTTTGCCACCGAACGGCCATTCATTGATGAGGCTCTGGATGTCACGATTATCCGAGGAGTGCTCAATTTCTCAGTGACTCAGCACGGGAAACAAAAACTGAAATTGAGGTTCCTGAAAACCAGTTATCTTGGTGTCCCTGAGCAGATCAAAAGAATCAAAGAACGGCCAGAAACGGATATTTTAGCGGCGTTGGATTTACTCAACCGCGTGGGCATTCCCTTCGAAGGCTGTACAGATATAGAGCATAAAGCATTTGCTAAAAATACCCTGAATGCGGCGGCTTCTGTGTGTGGGTTAGTCCGTTCCGGCGTAGAAACCGCGATGCGCAACAGCAGTTCCCGAACCGTGATACAGGCGATTGTTGATGAATGTACGGCTATTGGTGAGAAAGCCGGATACGTCAGAGATAGTGAAAATTTTCGTCGTCAGTCCATGGGATATTTGATGTCGATTCCTGATTTTAAATCCTCCTTGGTTCTGGATGTACTTCATGGCAAAGAAACAGAAGCTGAAACCCTGCTCGCTTCTTTTATCAATCTCAGCCAACGAATGGGTCTTGCGGTGCCCAATCTGGATTTCGTTTATCGTTATTTCGATTTTTACAATACCTATGTAACTCAGTCGTGCATAACCCAATCTTATACATTCACAGATATGACTCTGGTTAAAGGAGATGCGTAATGAGCGGAACAACAGTAAGCTCGCTTGATGGTGGTGAAGGCGTTCTGAATAACGTATTTTCTCCTTATGCTGATTATTTTATCGACATGCTTAGTCAGCGTAATTCTTTTATTGCAACGCAACCCGTTGGGATCTATGAAAGCCAGATTAAACACTATATTTGTCAGGATTATTTTAAGGACGAACAGCAAAAGCTGTGGAAAAAAATCCCTCAGTTTATAACTCCGATTCAGTCACTGGAAAATATCGGGGATTTTATTACGGTTGATTACCAAGGCCGTGTTCCTATGATCGTGAGCAAAGTAGACAGTGATCGCTGTGCTGTATTTGAAAATGTGTGCCCACATCGGGGAGCAAAGCTGGAAAACCAGACGGAAGGATGCAAAAAAGCTTTTGTTTGCCCTTATCATAGCTGGTCATTCAGCCATCAGGGGCACTTAATTGCTGCGCGCTGGCGTGATGCCTTCCCCGAAATACCAGACCAATACCGTTCACTGAATTCAATTAATGCCCGACAAAGATTCGGTATGTTGTGGCAAATGCCGAGCGATCCTCAACCTGATTTTTCGCTGGATAACTGGTTTGCTGCCATTGAAGATCAAATGACAGCCATTGGTTTTGAACAGCATCAACTGCTGAATTCCCGCGAAAGAATGGTGCAGGCTAACTGGAAATTGCTGATTGAAAACTTTATCGAATACTATCATGTCCAGTCTTTGCACCGGAACAGCCTGGTACCCACATTGAATGGTCAATTGTACTCGCTGGATTCCTTTGCCCAGCATGGCCGTATCCTGACTCCGCTGAAAAATCTGGCTCAGGTTCGCCAGCAAACTCCTCATAAGATACGCCGGGAAATGGTTGCGACTTATTTACTGTTCCCTAACGTGATTATCGGGGTGCAGCCTTATCATGTTTTTGTCTCTTTTTACCATCCTGTATCGGCTAATCAAACGTGGTCGAAGACCTTCAACTTTATCCATAACGCGGATGCAGAGATTAAGGAAGTATGCCAGCTGGATGTGGAGTATTTGGCGGAAGCGTTGGAAGAGGATTACGAGGCCATCGAACAAGTACAGAAGAATCTGGAAGTATCCAGTGCTCCGAGCCTGTTATATGGTGAGGCTGAGTCTCTCATCAGCCAGTTGCACCGCAACTTAGCGGCGATTTTACATCCAAATGGCAGGAAGGAAAGTCAGGCATGAATAAGATGGAAGACCAGATGCATACTGATATTGAGATGGAACGTACCTTTGAAATTGATGAAATACAGGCAACTGCCGGTCAGCAAGATTTATGGCTGGCGGAGCAGTTGACCGAAAAACAGCTCTACATTGTGCCGGTTACCTACGAGTTGGTCGGAACGTTGGATCAGGTGAGATTATTGGATGCCATTGCACAGACGATCCAGAACAGTGAAGCTTTCCGTACGGCATTTGTCGAAACTGAACAGGGGCTGGTGCAGCATATTTACCCAGTAGTTGAATTACCGGTGACGGTTGTAGATCTGGCGGGACAAAATGAGATCCCGGATGATCATCAGCAGTCGCAACTACAACGGGCACTGGCTTACTGTCAGAATAATCTGGAAACGCCATTTACATTGAGCCAGCCCGGTTTAGCCCGCTTTCTGTTGATCAAATTAGGAGAGCAACGGCATATTCTGCATTTTTGCCTGCACCATCTGATTTGTGACAATGATTCTGTCGCCTTAATTCTCAATAACATTGCGACTGCATACGCAGGAGAAGCGTTATTAAGTGATGATGCAGGAGCCGATATCCTCGAGTACGCTGATTTTGCAATTTGGCAGGACGAGTTACTGCGTGGTGATTACTTGGATGGTGATAAAGCTTACTGGCTGAATGAATTGTCCGGAGTAGATGGCCGATTGGAGTTTGCTATTGGTAATCCTGTCTCCTCAAAGAGTGAGCAGGGCGGTATGGTTCGACGTTTGCTGGAATCGCATTTAGCTAACAATTTCAATCGCTGTGCTTCTGGTTTGGGTATTTCACCGGCACTTGCTTACTTTACTGTATACGCTGCGCTGCTATACCGATTAACGGGACAGCAAACGATTGTGTTCGGTGTGCCCACATCTTTGCGGGATGATGCACGTCTTGATAAAACAATAGGTTATTTTATCAATGTGTTACCCATTAAAGTAACCTTCAACCCAAAAATCAGTTTTGCCGATATAGCCTCTCAACTGAGTGACCAGCTTTATACCGGTATACAGCATCAGCAATTTCCTTACAGCTCTATTGTGCGCAGTGTCAGCCATGTGCAGCAGACCCCACAAACTCCGTTATTCAATGTGATGTACAACTATTTTGTCGGTCAGACAGATTGGACGTTACCCGGTACTCGTGCTTATCTACATGAGTTAACGCCGGTCGGGGGAAAATTCCCATTGACGCTGTTTGTGGTGAATCACGTTGATACCGTGGAGCTATGTTTTGAATATCAATATAACCATGTTGCGGCAGACTATTCTGACGTATTAATCAACAGCTATCAGCAGTTGTGTACCGCGATGATTCTCAATGCTGATCAGGAAGTATTAGCTCAGTCTTTGCTGAGCGAGGATGATTATCAACGTCAGGTACTGGCATTCAATCAGACCGATACTCTCTTTCAGGAAGACTTCTGTCAGCATTTTTTGCGCCAATTAAGTACAGAACCTGAGTTAACAGCAGTTGAATATTTAACTGGCTCACATGATGAAAGTATGAGTTATGAAAAACTATATTTTCTGAGCCAGAAAGTCGCTGATGAGTTGCGCCGGCATATTCCGTCAGAAACGGCGCAGCAGGCCCGGGTTGTGATTTTCTCCGGCGCTACCCCTTTGGCTCTGGCCACTATTATTGCCTGTTTAATGGAAGGCATTGTCTGGATACCTGTCGATAGCCATTTACCTCTTAACCGTTTGCTGATGATTATTGAAGATGCCTGCCCTGACGCTGTTGTGATTGAGGAAAGTGGTGTAGAGGACAAAAACGCGTCTTTGGTTGCGGAGATATCGCGTTTCAATACTCCGGTTATTGAGCTGACGCGCGAATGGGAAGCGGCAAGCAGAGACAACAGAAACTTTGGTGCCTTAGTCCCGCAATGGGAACAAATTCCCCAGAATAACAGCCTTTGTTACATGATTTACACCTCCGGTACGACAGGCAAACCCAAAGGCGTTGAAGTTTATCGTAAGGGGCTGAATAACTATCTTAACTGGGCAGCACAAACCTATATTCCGATAAAATCTATTCCGACAAAATCCCATGATTTAGGTGGACTGGGTGTTCCCGTAACAACATCTTTCGGTTTTGATGCCACTATCACCAGTTTACTCTTGCCATTAATGGCACGGGGACATGTCATACTGTTCTCCTCACAAGCCAGTCAGGATAGTCAGGATAGTCAGGGTGGGCCATTACTGCACCTATTAGAACTGAATAAACCTCTGGGATTAATGAAAACAACGCCTTCACAACTGGAGCATCTGGCACTTAGTCTGGGGCAGAAACAGACATCGCTGGACGTTAACGTGATCGTTGTCGGTGGCGAGCAGATGAGTCGTACCCATCTGGAGTATCTCAGCGCTATTGCGCCTGAAAGTGTGTGTTTTAATGAGTATGGCCCGACAGAAACGGTTGTGGGTTGTTGTGTCGAGCGATTGAATATCGGGTCAGACCTCCGAAGGCGTCAGGGTGTGTTACCGATTGGCTCCCCTATTGCCAATACACAGATGTATGTTCTCAATGAACGGGGCTGCCATCAGCCAGCCGGAGTGGTTGGTGAGTTATTTATCGGTGGTGCGGGGGTCGCGAAAGGATACTGGCAGCGTCCCGACTTAACTGCGGCTGCGTTTATTGAAGATACTTTCTCCCGTATCAGCGGCGAACGGCTTTATAAAACCGGTGATCTGGGTTGTTTTACTCTGGATAACACGCTGCTGTGTCTGGGGCGGAAGGATAAGCAAATCAAACTCCGGGGCTATCGGATCGAGCCGGAAGAGATTGAATCCTGGATTAAGCAAGTACCGAATATTGATAAAGCTGTCGTCGTCGTTGAAAAACAGCCCTATGAGCGGCTCTGTGGTTATCTGGTGCCAGCTTCGGGGGTTATGGAGAGCCCTCATCAACTTATTGGTCTGGTCAAACAGCACCTGCAAGGCCAATTGCCGGATTATATGATCCCAACGCAATGGCGGGTAATCGATGCTATTCCTTATACCATAAACAATAAGATTGATACTGCCGCTTTATTGATATTAGGGCAAAACCAACATTCTCCACTGGCAGAAGAACATGTGGAGTGTGAATTTAGCTCTGAGATTGCCAGACAGCTCTGTTCCCATTTCAGTGAGGCTCTCAATCGCAGCACGGTTTCGCCGGAGGACAATTTTTTTGAGCTGGGCGGAGATTCTCTGATGGCTGTACGCCTACTGGCAAAAATTAATGCCCATTTTAGCATTGAGCTAAAACTTAAGGCCTTTTATCAACGCCCGTCTCTGACAAATTTGATTGCGTTAGCGGAAGAACAACTGCGCTATCGCAATACATATATTAATAGGTAATTTATGGAAAAACAGGAGGGTAGTTTGGAGAGTAATAAGCTATTTATTATCCCTAAGCCGATCCATAACCCGAGGCTGAGAATATTCTGTTTTCCCTATGCGGGGGGCTCCGCCAAGACGTACCATGACTGGGCTGAATATTTTACGGATGATATTGAAATTGTTGCCGTACAGCCGCCGGGTAGAACAACCCGGATTGATGAAGCGCCATATGAAGATTTGCAATTACTGATCGATGAATTAATGGCTCATACGGAATTTATTACGACAATCCCATATGCTTTCATCGGACACAGTCTGGGCTCCCGGGTGGCATTTGAGCTTGCCTGCAAACTGCAATCCTGTGGTTATCCGGTTCCTGTGCATTTGTTTGCATCAGGCTGTACAGCTCCGCATTTGAGACATAATTACCCCGTAACTCACGACTTACCGCATGATGAATTTATCTGTGTATTACGGGAAATGAATGGTGCTACGGATGAAGTCCTGTTAAACAGGGAACTGATGGATTTCTTGCTGCCGCTTTTAAGGGCTGATTTTAAAATGGCTGAAACTTATCAGATAAAACGGAGATTGTTGAAAAGCCCGATAACCGTTTTAAGCGGAGATGCTGACCCGGACATTAAACCAATTGAACTCCATGCATGGTCAGAATTATCCAGTGAAGGGGTAACCGTACAATATGTTCAGGGCGGTCATTTTTTTATTGATGAAAATAAAGAGAAGGTTATAGAGGTTGTTTTAGCGTCACTGTCTGAAGAACCCGAATGATCCCGGGTTCTTTCAGTCAGAGAATGAGCTGCAGTTGTCGGAAAAACTATGAACGGAAATATATGGTCTGCTCAGTGTGCTCCGCCACTACCCTGTTTTCCTGCTACAAAAGGTGGCTTCGCCATCCAGATTAGTAATATCAGGATCAAGAATATACCTGCTGAAATCCAAAAAATTTCATTAGCTGAAATGATCAACCCCTGATGAGTGATCTCTTTTGCCAGATAGGCGGCAATTTGCTGATCATTCATTCCCAATTGAGAGAGTTGCTGATGAACCTGCTGATAATTGGGGTTATACGGGGTGATCTGCTCGGTAAAGTTTGCATGATGCATCGATTCACGTTGTGTCCACAGTGTGGTTGTGATCGATGTACCAATTGAGCCTGATAATATACGGGTAAAGTTTGACAGGCTGGAAGCGGATGCCATGCGTTCAGGCCCCAAACCTGACAAAGTGATGGTTGTCAGTGGCATGAAGAAGCAGGCCATCGCAAGCCCCTGCAAAAATTGGGGCCATGCCGCCGCTGCAAAATCCATTCCTGGTTCGAATGTATATGCCCGCCAGTAAAAACAGATAGCATAAACAATAAAACTGAAGGTGATGAGGACACGCATGTCAACTTTATGACCATATTTACCGAAAAGTGGTGACAGTAACAGCGGGAGTATCCCCACCGGTGCGGCTGCAAAACCGGCCCATGTTGCGGTATAGCCAAACACTTCCTGTAGTAGCTGCGGTAGCAGAACGATGCTGCCGAAATACAACATAAAGGCGAGGCTGATACTCAGTGTTCCGATAGTAAAATTACGCTCCCGGAACAATGAAAGGTCGATAATGGGGTTATCGTCGGTTAATTCCCATATGACCAAAAGCACTAATGAAATAACAGCAACCGTTGCCAGAACAATAATTTCAGTCGAGTTAAACCAATCCAGCTCCTTACCCTTATCAAGCATGATCTGTAGAGAGCCGACACCTGCGATGAGCAAAATTAAGCCAATTGTATCAATCGGTTTAATTTCTGTTTTGGTTTCCCGGCCCCGCAGGAGTTTCATTGTGACAAAGATAATTCCGATACCAAGAGGGACGTTAATAAAGAAAATCCAGCCCCAGTGATAGTTATCACTGATATAACCGCCCAGTATCGGGCCACAAATGGGAGCAACCACCACCATGACAGACCAGAGTGCCAGCGCCATATTCCGCTTGGCTGGTGGATAGTTATTCAATAACAGGCTTTGGCAAAGCGGAAGCACTGGGCCTGCGACTAACCCCTGAATAATACGAAAAGCGATTAACATCTCAAGGCTGCCTGAGATCCCACACAGCCATGAAGAGAGGGTAAACAGTGCTGTAGACCAGATGAACAGCCTGACTTCACCAATGCGTTTTGCCAGCCAGCCGGTAATGGGGATGGATATGGCGTTTGCAACCCCAAACGAAGTGATAACCCATGTTCCCTGAGAATTGGATGCACCTAAATTCCCCGCAATGGTTGGTATGGCAACATTGGCGATGGTTGAATCCAAGACCAGCATAAAAGTAGCCATTGCGAGAGAAATGGTCACTAACGCCAGTTTTGCGCCTGTAAGTGGTGCTCGTGTTACCATGGCTCCCCCTTATAATTAATTCTTCAGGTTACTATTAATGATGTCAGTAACTATTTTGTTTGCAGGAGACATGTCTATCGCCAACGCATTTGTGTGATAGGCTGGTTTAATGCGTTCAGTAGTGGATAAGGCAATTCCGTTGGTATCCGCTGTATCAACGGTGGTTTTTGTTGACAGCCCGATACGAAGAGGATGTTTTATCAGGTTTTCTGAGTCAATTTCAATGCGGACAGGCAGGCGCTGGACAACCTTGATCCAGTTTCCACTGGCATTCTGGGCAGGTAGCAGAGAAAAGGCGCTGCCTGTTCCCATATCAAGGCCAACAACTTTTCCTGTATATACGATCTTATCACCGTAAAAATCACTGACGATTTTTGCTGGTTGACCAATGCGCATATTGACGAGCTGGGTTTCTTTGAAGTTAGCTTCAATCCACATGCCGGTGGCGGGTACGATAGCCATTAAAGGCGTTCCTGTATTGATGCGGGAGCCTATCTGTACATTACGGCGGGAAACATACCCGTCTACAGGGCTGACAATTTTGGTTCTCTGTAAATTCAGCCAGGCATCACGGACATCGGAGGCTGCTTTTTCCACTGCGGGTTGTTTTTCCAGCGGTGTATGCAAAATAACAGCCTGATTACTATTGTACTGTTCAATTGCGACATTCAAATCTGCCTGAGCAAGCGCTACACTTTCATAAGCATGTTGTAGCTCTTCTTTACCAATTACTTCTCGGCTACCCAATATTTTCCTGCGGTCAAAATCATTCTGTGCTTTTCTGAGGGCAATTTTTTTCTGTGCAATGACTGCCTGATATTTTTCACTATCAACGATCTGTTGCTGAGTATTCCGAACCGCCATGGCAAGTCCGTTCTGTGCTTTTTTTAGTGCAAGTTCTGCATCTGTAGGATCGAGCTGAACCAGAACACTGCCACTTTTCACGAAATCGGTATTATCAAAATAGACCGTGGTGACACTGCCACTTACCTGAGACATGATCTGAATCTGATTACCTGTGACATAGGCGTTATCCGTTTCTTGCTGGTGGCGCGAGAAGAGATACCAGTAAATGGCATAAATAACTCCGACGATGAGAAATAATAAAGAGATTAAGATCAATGTATTGCGACGAGAGCGTTTTTTGTTTCTCATATTTTTTTGAGGTTGATTCGAAGTTGGTGGTACTGGATTTCCCTCACTAGAACTCATAGTGAATCTCCGTAATTTCGGTTTATGTTGCTGTACGACATAAATATTATAAAAACCATTCAATTCCAGTAGTGTAGATGACACTACTGGAAAAGATAGACTTATGGGATTGATTATTATCAGAGGCTAATCGTTAGCCATATGAAGTATCAAATGATACCGGCTAGCGGAAAAGTTTTTTTAGGTCATATTGCCATAATATGATTTTTTGACTCAGTACTACTGTTCAGGGAGAAACAATCACTTTTTCAAACAATCCCCAATATTATCCAACTGTGTCAGCAATTTTCTCATCAAATTCTCTAATTGTTTCTGTTCCTCCAGATCAAGGGCAGACCAAAGTTTAACCAAGCACTCATGCTGAGGCGGGAGTAAACTATTCAAAAAAATTGTACCTTTTTCTGTCAGATGAAGATGGAGACAACGGCGGTCGTTGTGGCTCTCCTTTCTTTCTATCCAGCCTTGCTTCTCTAATTCATCAGCAATTCGAGTTGCGTTTGTACGAGAAGAACCCAACGCTGCACTAAGTTCTGATGGCTGAATGCTGCGACTTTCTTTGGTATCCAGGATCATCAGTGCCATAAACAAGGTTTCGTTGATTCCTTGAGCTCTCAGCATGTTATTTCTATTTTCCAGCATCTTACTCTGGACATGCATCGATAAGCGAGTCAGTAATATCTCTTGATAGGGCAAACTTTTGTTCAACTCTTTTTGCTGTGCAACACGGCAATTAAGCAACTCTTCTGTGGGAGTGAATGAACTTTCCATTGTTTAGATACCTTATTAGTTTCAACCGGTAAAGTAACTTCTGTTAAAAACCATACAAATACTATATTAAAAGTTAAATTTAGCAATTATAGTTATTTATTATCATCATATTTCTTTTAATATTGATACCTAATTCATAAATACTTTGAATGTTAATCCAAAAATGGCTGCTCCGGACAGTGTAGATATGATAATGCTACGTGTCTTATAGAAGCATATACCAATAGCCAGACAGCCCAACAGTGTAGGAAAAAACTTGTTATGTGCCCGCATCACCTCAGGAATTCCTGCAACGATGAGGAGCGAACAAATTGATGCCACTCCAATACTGTCCAATATGATCCCGATGTTTCCCATTTTTGCTCCGGGAGAACGATTCGAGCCAAAGCACAGTGGCAGATAGCGGAACAAAAAGTTGGCTATTCCTACAACCATTCCAATTATGAATATATTATGATCAATCATGAGATGCTTTTTCCCCCACTTGAGTTAGGTGAGCTTGTACAAGAGCACCTAAGCAGCCGCCAATAATTCCTGTCAGGATGGCAACCGGGATAGAAAAAAACATGACACCTATTAACGCGCCTGCCAGAGAAGCAATAACGCAGTAATTATTTTGTTTTTTGAAGGAAGAGAGCAGAAAACTTAAAAACAGGGCTGGCAGCATAAATATCATCGCTGCTTCAATAGCGGGATATGATTCGAGATAACCATTACCCAGCAATGCGCCTGCTACTGTGCCCAATACCCATGACAGCAAGGAACACATGGCAATGGCGACCATCCAGTTTTCGCTCCAGCTGCGCTGATCTTTTATTAATTTCGTTGTAGCAGCGGCGAAAACTTCATCGGTTAACCCGAACGCCCAAATAACCGTTTTCTTTTGGGATAACTTTTGCTTGAGCCGATAACGCAAGGCTGGGCCATACAGAATGTGGCGGATATCCATAGCCATAACCGTCAGGGCTGCAATCCATAAAGATGTACCTGCACTGAGTAATGCAGTGATGACGAATTGACTGGCACCTGCGTAGATAACACACGAAAAAAATATGGCTTCGAGAGGAGAAAAACCCAGTTTGACAGCACTCAGACCGAAAGCAAAAGAGATGGGAATATAGCCGATAACAATGGGGAGACTATCAAAAATACCTTCAATAAATGAGGAACTTTTGCCTGTTATAGTTTGGTCATTTATCGGCGTGTCTGAACTTAAGCTATCGGGCACGGGTGTATCAGGTATCGACATAGAGTAATTTATTTTTTTGTTAACAGGTAAAACAACATTAACGAAATATAATAAAAGTGAAAATGTGAAATGTCTAAATTATTTAATAAATATTATTGAGAACAATGATTTTGATCGAAAAAATGGAGTAATCAGGGATATGGTTGTTGATTTGTTAATAAATTTATGTGTGGCCATGAACAGGAGCAGAGGAAAGAATTTTTGCTTTATGGATTTTCTGATTACTCGGCAGAAGAGTGTATTGTATGTTGTCTGAACAGGTTTCCTGTCTGAGCTATCATTTTTCTGCATCACCATGAATCTCTTTTTCCGGTGATTTTTTTATCGGGTTCTAAATTTTCTCACCAATGTATATCCCCTGATTATATTTTTTGCCGTATTAAAATATGGCGTGAGTGAAAATTAGTCTGACCGGAAATCATACTGTTTTTATTGTGGGAGAATTTCCCGTTATTAGTTATCTGAACTTATACAATTATCTTGTCTATTGATATTTTTCTGGCTTTTAAACAGTTTTATCAGGCGATTATGAAGACATACATCCTGCTTTTTTTGCAATTGTTCAGATTTATCGTAGTTGGATTCCAATAAATTAACAGCCTGTTTTGGACAATAACTGAATACGTTATATAAATTCTTAACTTTGGGTTTAATTGTCATGTAATAAATATTTAGCTTTGTGAAAAGGTATATTCTCTTTAATAGCTTAATCTAGATAAATTTTCCAAGCTATATACCGAAGCGCTGAGATATGCTGACAAATTATTGTTTATTATTGTTAATCAAAAGATAATCTGTTTTGTAGATAACTGTTTGCATTTAAGACTTAATTTGAATCTTTCATTGCAGGCAGCGTGATTTAATAGAAAAAATATTGATGTTATGGCTGGGATGAAAAATAACTCCTCGGGAGTTTATCTCTTCTGGGGGAGGATATACGTTGAGATTTATTTGTTATCGCTGCCAGATGAAAAGTGTTTGCATCTGATTTTCGATGAGTATAACTACCCGCGATCCAATGGTGTTTGCCATAAATTATCACTCTTCTGGTAAAATTCTTTATTGATCCGGGCACTTATTGAAGAATAAAAAAGAGTATTGATGCATTACACTTTGATAATCTCTTTATGAGAACTATACTATATATAGATTTGTATTTATTTT
>NZ_CAWQJR010000154.1:0-40600 GCF_963894935.1 Xenorhabdus sp. PB61.4 | reverse complement strand
TAATAAGTCAGAAGAAATATGAATGTTAAAATAATCTGAATTTCCAATATTTATGCCTATTGCCTTTAATACGCTGTTAAGAACAAGACCACCAATAATGATTTGGTGTACATTTTCAATTTTTTCATGTGAAAATAGAAAGTGAATTTTTTCTATTTTATTACCTCCCAAAATTAATATGGTTTTCTTGAGAGAGAAGAGATTTTCTTGCCATCGCTGTAAGTCATACAATTCTTTATTGACACCTGCTGAATAGCGCCATGGTAAGAAATTTTTGATGGCAGAATTTGATGCATTTTCACGATGTAATTTACAAAAACCACCAATGATAAGTTCATTCCCTAATCGGGATAATTGTTTTGCAAAATTGATATCATTATTTTGCTCTTCTGCATGTAACCGGGTATTACTGAATAGAACAATCTCTCCCTCCTGCATTTGATGTGCACGTTCTACAGCTTTTTTGCCAATGGAGTGCTCAAAATATTCAACTTTTCGTTTTAGTCGATGTGAAAGGACTTCAGCAATATAAGGTGTCTGTCTGGCACTATTTTTTTTGAAATCACCTTGATGATTAAGGATCGCAATAGCCCTATTATTCTTCAGCAAAGGTAATAAAGAATTCACCTCTTCCTCAATACGAGGATGACGCGTAACCCCTTCATCAATATTTATCCCTGCACTGTATAAAATTACATTTCTATTATTCATAAGTTATCTCTGAATACTTTTTTGATTCTGGATACCAGTTCGTGTAATTCATTTTGGGTAATAATTAATGGAGGAGTAAGCAGTAATGTGAGTGAATCTTTAGTTTTTCCGGAAGAGCGGCAGGCATAGAGGTTAATACCGTGTTTGTGCCCTGTTGGTATGAATTTTGTACTCATGCTTTGATGGAGGGTTGTTTCAATCGCCCATAGTAACCCTTGTCCTCGGATGTCAACTATACAGGGGATATCGGATAGCATTTCTTTCAGTAATAATCCGAAATATTTTCCCTTTTTTTTGATGGTATTAAGGCCAATTTCATGTGTCAGTACATCTAAAACTGAGAGAGCGATCCCGGTTGAGAGTGGATTGCCTGAATAGGTATGACCAATAAAATGTGGTGGTGATTGAGGTGCTAGTACTTTTCCGATTTCTTCTGAAACTAATAATCCGGAAATAGGGGTAAAACCAGCACCAAGGCCTTTCCCAATTATTGTAATATCTGATTCAACATCCCATGTTTTCATATTGAACCATTCACCAGTACGTCCGAGGCCAGTTACGATTTCATCGGCTATCAGGAGAATATTTCTTTCCCGAAGGCCATCTTTTAGTGTTTGCATATATTTTTGATGTGGAACCAGAGCACCGCCGGATGATGCTGTGATTGGTTCAATGAAAACACATGCAATACGCTCAGGTCCGAATTTATCAATGGTGTTTAGTGATTCAGTAACACACTCAAGCTGGCAGCTTTCAGGTGATTTATTCAAGGGGCACTGAAAACAATAACAGGGCGTTAATTTGACAGTACTTGTTGCAGGATCAAGAGGATTGCCTAATAAGTTATTCCTGCGAGCTCGGTCATCCCCATAACTGAGGGACTGGATTGTGTTCCCATGGTTAGTTATTTCTCTTCCCAGAGCATAGACTTTTCCTTCTTGTCCTTGATAGCGGAAATAATCCAGTGCAATACGATATGCTGCTTCTGAGGCTTCTGAACCACCATTGAGAAAAAATGCATACTGTTTATTATCATCTGATAGTTGAACCAGACGTACAGCCAGAGCTTCAGGCTCATTACTGCGAAAATGAAAGCGATATGCAAAATGTAGACGTTCAGCCTGATTTTTTATTGATTCAATTATTGTCGGATGGCAGTGTCCTAAATTTACGGTCATTGGGCCGGATGAAGAATCAATATATCCTTTTCCGTTTTCATCAAATAACCATATTCCTTTGCCTGAAATAACTTTAGGTAATTCTGGAGCATAGTCTTTAAATGGGTACATGTAGCTCATAAATACACCTCAGTATTCAATGTTCATTGCTCTGTTTTGGCAATGTAATGTTTAAAGCTGTAGCCCGGTCTATAAGGGCTCAGCTAGTTAAGGTCACATCTATTTTTCGAATTCTTAGGTTGAATGTTGTATTTCTTGTTTATCAGGTCGGGTGTTTGTATCAGATGTATTGGTATGCTTATCTAGTTCTCGTTTTACTGCACCTATACAGGCCAGTACATCATTGGCTACATGATGGTTTACATTTGGGCGAATGGAACCATTTTGAAAGAACATGATCCCTTCTGAGGGCTGGCCGATACAGAACATCAGTTCTTTTTCTCCATGATGGTTAATAAACTGAAATTCACGTGTGATATTGAAACTAGTTATGGGATTTTCAACACCATCCTGATCTTTATGGATCCAACGAGACGTTATTCCTTCATTAAGCAGGTTAGAAAATAGCGGGTTTTTGGCTTTTTTGGCATCGAAATGATGTAATTTAGCATCGATCATGGCGTCAAGAGTGGTAAAACTTCCTGGATCGCTCAGGCTATGGAGGTAAACGATATTATTATCGATTTGGATGTTTGATTTTGCATAAGTAACATCAACAATGTCAGCTTCAATAAGGGCTTCTATCTTTTCCATTAGCTCAATGCAGTTGCCGTTAGCAGCACGGTTATGTACAGCATAAAAATCTTTTAGCATCCGGTAATAAGAAGTTGGTGTAATTCCTCCAAAATCAACTGCATAAACCACAATTTGGCGTAAATCCCTAAAAACATCATCGCAGGCACCCTTATATGGATTATCCAGATTACCCTGCTCTGACTGTAGACGATCTAACTCCATGAATTTAAGGAGTCTTTCTCTGTATGGTGTATCTGAAGCAAAATCCATATGTGTAATGGGATCGACAATGAAATCCCAATTGAACAGGTGTTTTTCAGGTTCAGGGCTATGGCCCCAGGGACTGCTTATTGAGGCGAGTTGTTGAACAACTTGAGCAATATTACCGCTTTCTGCAATATGTTGACCATAAACCACATGAACAAACCGTTTAACGACGGATTCTATAGGAATATGTTGAATAAAGGTGGTGACTTGATTGTTAAGATAGCACCTGATTTTGAAAATAGTTTCTCTGGCTAAGATATCGACGGTTTTAGTTAAAAACTCAATAGCTGTTTCTTTCTGCATGTTGTGTTGATTATGCCCGGAGCTGAAAGTACTCACTAATGGCCGGGTCTGTTCGATCATGAGTTCTAATATTTCCTGACCGAATAGAATGCGGTAATAACACAACTTAAGTTCCAATAGAATGACAGGAAAAATATGGCGATCAAAATCCAGTTGTTGTGAATGGTTAACAGGGGAACTATCTAGATGAGAAGGTGCACCTAATTGTTCACGCAGCTTGTCCACAAATGGGCGGGTATAAAAATAGCCACTGTGTTCATATTTTTTTAAATCAACTTCTTTGAAGTTATGGGGACGGCTATAAGTAAAGTACCCAGAACGACTCAATGCGAAGATTTTTTCTGGTTCTTCCCCGGATGGCTGATATATCAGTTTGTTATTTTCCCTGAGAAATACTCCTCCTTTATTCTCAGTATAATAAAGCATGACATCGATGGCAGTAAGTCCCATGCCTATAATGCCGATTCTTTTTTTCTGCCAATCTGGAATATCAAATAAAGGATAAGCAAAATTATAATACTCTGTATATTTTCGCAACTTTTCTGATAATACAAAGTTATTTTCTGCTTCCTGATGCCCGGTAGCGAGGATCACAAATGTAAAGAGGTCATCATCTAACCCGTTTTGTGTCGTTATTTTATATTTGTTATCAGATTCTTTTTTGATTCCATTTACTTCATCTTTTATTAGCCTTATATCTGCACCAGCAGATAATAGTTCATTAACTAAGGCATTAAAGACTTCTTTCAATGATTCTCCATATAATTCACGAGTAGGAAATTCATCGGCATTTTTGTTATATCTTTCGTCTTGTGTAAGAGAGTATTTTCTTTTACACCATTCAATAAAAGTAGTCCTTGTTGATTTTGGATAAAACTCACTAATATTATTTGAGTTATCTGGAGCATAGGCAAGTTGGCCAACGATACGATTAAGCATACTGGTTTTAGGTTGGTGAGGGGAGTGGGCCCAACCGGAACCAAAATCTCCATATTTATCGAATAATGTTATACTTAATTTTTGTTCTGGTTTTTCATTTAATATACTTAATATTCCATTGAGTAGATACATGCCATTAGGGCCACCGCCGATTATTGCAATGCTAGTCATTTCGTTCTCCATATTTTAGACATACATAGGGGTATATCCATAATTAAAAAGGATATATAGAATACTTAATTTTAAAATGTATGTTTTTTTAAAATTTTACGAGTTATATAGTTTATTTAATTTTTTCATATTTCTTTCATTGGTCAAATTAAATAATTCGTCTAATGTTGAAATATTATGTTCCACATTAATGAGAGACTTATCATTGTAAATTGTTTCGGCTGTTTTTTTCATGCTATAAATAGAGCTTCTGATAAGATGGTTGGCCCAGATTAAATTGTTAATTCCATGATCAACGAATTCTGAATATTTTGTGTTGTAATATTTTGTTGGGACGGCAAAGAGTGGTAGCTTTTCTTTCCAGTGCTGAGAAAACTCAAATACTTCGATTGCTGTATTCTGTTTCGAATGAATAAGAATAGCATCAGCACCAGCCTGTTTATAGGCCTCTGCTCTGTCTAATGCTTCTGCCATTGTTTTACCAGAAATTAATGCTTCTACTCTGGCTATTAATGTGAAATTATTCCCACCGGTATCCTTAGCTGCTTTAATTTTGTTACAAAATTCTTCAACAGGGGCAAGTTCTTGATTTTCTCCGATAAAAGAGTTTATTTTTGGGAAAAGTTTATCCTCAATGCACATTGCATTGATAGAGATATTCTTCAGTTTTTTTACAAAACGAATGACATTCAGGTAATTGCCAAATCCTGAGTCACCGTCAACTAATATTGGAATTTCTATATTATCCGACATTTGTTCAAGTATATTGATTACTTGTGTCCATGAAGCTTCATTGCGATCCGAAAGTCCCATTGAAGCACTGATGGAAAGCCCTGATGCCCAAATAGCCTCAAAACCAACTTGCTCAACAATTCTTGCACTTAGACCATTATGTGCTTCCATAAATTGGGTTTGTTTTTTATTTTTTAATCTTTCTTGAATAGACATTATTACGACTCCTGAATTATCGCTTATTTATTTACATTTAATTATGACTAACTAAGGTATTTAATCTGAAAATTCCCGCTTTAAAAATTGAATAATCAAATCAGCAATCTTTTCTTGCGATTCATTTGTCATAGCACCAATATGTGGTGTTCCAATGAAATTATTTAGAGTAAATAGAGGAGAAATTTTTCTCTCATGTTCGAATACGTCACTGGCTGCACCATAAATATTTTTATTAATCAAAGAATGATAAAGGTCTTGTTCGGAAACAACTCCCCCTCTGGCGACATTGATTAAAATTGATGTCGGGTTTAAGTAACATAAATTATCTTTATTTATTAGGTTTTTTGTTGAGTTAGTATATGGGCAACAGACGACTAGTATGTCATTAAATGCCATTAACTCCTCAAGATGGTTAAATAAAGTGATATTTTTTGTATTCATATCTGCTGCTCGTTTTGTCGAATAGTGAGCAACTGTACAAGAAACTAACATATTATAGCCTTTGGCAATATTAGCAATTTCTTGCCCTATGCTACCAAAACCGATTAACCCCAATTTTTTATTGGTTAATTCAAATCCCATCAGTGATTTTTTATTCCAAATATTAGTTTCTATTTCATTACTTGCCCGTTTTATATGGCGAAAAAGGCAATGCATCAAACCAATACTCAGTTCCGCGACAGCTCTGGAATTAGTATTCGGTGTGTTATAAAAAAGAATCTTTGCGTTATATAAAGCTTGTAAATCAATATTATCTGTTCCCGTACCTGCGCGTATAATCGCCCTCAGGTTTTTTCCGTGACTAAGTAACTCACTATCCACTTGTGCTCCGCTACGAAGTATTAAAATATCGTATTTATTAATACATTGTATAAGTTCTTGTTGTGTAATAGGATGTTTTACTGTAACGGTAAAATTTTCTTCTATATAGTTTCTTAGTTTTATATGAATAGGGTCTACAACAAGTATTCTCAGTTTAGAGACCATAACGTGTTAATCCTGTTGATTCTTTGATATCCAGCATAAGATTCATATTTTGAATAGCGGTTCCCGCTGCGCCCTTGACTAAGTTGTCAATGATACTGACAATACGTAATTCACCTGTTTTTTGAACAATATCGATAGAGATATGGCAGGAATTTGAACCAATAACTTTAGATAGTTGAGGATAAATACCATAATCTTTTTCAATACCTTGAGAACCTTGATTTAATCCAACAATGGAAACAAATTCATTATTCTTATAATAATCTTGTAAATATTCGAGAATTTCGTTTCTGTTATAGGTTACTTTTGTATTTAATTTCATGGCTTGTATCATGAAAATGCCTCTGGCGAAATTACCATGTGAAGTAACTAATGAGATATTTGCCTGTCTACCTGTCGTCTCTTTAATGATGTTTTCTATTTCGTCAGTATGACGATGGCCATTGAGCGAATAAGCCAGAATATTCCCAAATTGATTGTAATGAAGTAATTCTTTTTTATGCTGATTACCTGCTCCTGAAGTCCCATTAATGGCACTGATGAAAATCATGTCAGTATTTATGATATCTTTTTTAATCAGGGGAATTAAACCACATAGAGCGGCATTGACATAGCATCCAGGGTTAGCAATATAGTGGCTTTTTTTAATTGACTCCCGATATTCTTCAACATAACCGTAAGTGAATTTTCCCTGTAATTCCTTTGCACCGTGCGGTTTTCCATAAATTTCTTCAAACAGGGCAGATTCGGAAAAGCGGAAATCAGCACCTAAATCAATAATTCTGGCTTGAGTATGGCTGAAAGCAAGGGCTACTGTATGTGATTCACCGGATGGAAGGCAAAGAAATATAATATCAGGTGTTATATGCTGTATTTCTTCTAGCGTATATGTTTTTTTAGCAATGCCGGTTAAATTCGGATGTAAAGATTCAAGATCAATACCTGACTCCCGGGAAATGGGATAAATTTCTTTTATGTAGGGATGATTTTCTAATAATCGAATAACTTCACATCCGGTCCAACCTGTTGCACCTATAACAAATGCTGTTATTTTCATTATAAATATCCTATTGATTCAATTAATACTTTTCCGTCTGAATTACCCGTAATCATGTGATTTTTAAGTTCTTTAAAGTGAATTTTTTTAGTAATTATTTTTTCCAGTTTTGAGTGTGTGGTTGTAGATAGGTGTAATATATCGATGGCCTGTTTTAAGTCATCAAGAGTACTCAGGAATGAACCACTGAATTTTAACTCTTTCCGTACAATTGTATTCATATCTAATTGACTAATAGTGTCAAAATAGGAAATGAATAAGAGTTCACCTCCAACAGCCGTTAATTTGAGTATTTGGCTGAAGTTCAATTTATTTCCACCTGCGACAATCATTACATCAAATTTATTTTCCACTACTGCGACTTGTTCATCGATTACGGTAAAACCCAACTCAATTAAAAATTTTTTCCTGGATACATTTTTTTCTATAAATGTGATGTCACAGGCACCATAGGTTTCCTGACAGGTAATGGCACTGAGCAAACCCATTGCACCAGCTCCAATAATTAGTATTTTTGTTGTTGGTGTAATACTGATTTTATTGAGTGCATGTATAACAATACTAAGAGGTTCAGAAAGAACGAATAAATCTGAATTATCAGGGAGAAATGCTAATGAACTATGATGAACAATCATATGATTAGAAAATGCACCACCACTGCCGGCAGTGTTATAAGTGATTTTTTGGGAACAATGGTTGTAACGCTTAACTCTACAGTATTCACAATATCCACAATAGCCATAAGATAATGCCGTTACCCATTGCTGTTCTTTAAATATTGAAATACCATTATTATTTATTACCTTTCCGATAAACTCATGACCAAGAATAGCTGGATATTTTTTATAAGGATGGCTACCGTGGAGAACCATATAATCTGAACCACAAATAGTCGCTTTTTGAATTTCCAGTAATAAAAAACCAGATTCAAGTTTGGGAATCGATTCTTTTTGATAGAATTGGCAGCCTTTCGCTGTGCATATTAATGAGTAACTCATGGGTTTATCTCTAAGTAATGAATAATCAGCATGTTTACTGCTTCTTTACCTATCTTATTTACTATGGGATCGTTGGTTATATTACCTTTGATTCTTTTTAATATATCTTCTTTGCTTGTGGGTAATGATTTTAATCTATCCTTTAATTTATTTAACTTTAACTTTTTAAGTATTCTTGAAATATATTTATCAAGAGGCATGTGTTGTGTAATGTTTTCTGGTAAAGGTGTATTTACTTTATATTTTATCAATAACTTTATCCATTCTGGATAAAAGGCTGCTAAACCAGCGCCATGAGAGAGTTTATATATGGGGGAGAAGGCTTGTTCAAACCTATGGGGTAAACAAGTACTATTATGGCAGACACAGATACCACCTAATAGAGCTGCATAGGCAATATCATCATAAAATTGCTCATCAATATTGCCCTTGGAATATTGATCTACAATCTTGTTAATTAAAGATAATGCTTCTAACGCAATTAATTCAATAATTCTGCTTTTCTTGATGGCCTGAGTTGCTTCAAAGGCGTGCGTAAAACTATCAAATATTGTTTCCCGTAATACGTTATCAGGTAAAGTATGGCCAAAATTAGCGTCAATTAAAGCAATATCAGGAAAAATGGCCATTCCCCGAACTCCGTCTTTATTACCATTGCTATTATCCAGAATAATTGCACCTTTGGTGACTTCAGCGCCAGTGCCAAACGTGGTTGGAACCGCAATATGAAATAGTTTTTTATTTACATATTCAAAGGTATTACCAACAACTGTTTCAATTTGTACTGCATCGTCGAGGCAAATTGAGGCTACTTTTCCTAAATCCAGTATGTTGCCACCACCCACTGAAATGAGCGAATCAAAATTGTCATTGTATAAACGATTCTTTATCTTTTGTAACTCTTCAGTTGATGCTTTGACATTACTTTCAATAAAATAGGGAATTATTTTTGTTTCTGAATTTTTGTTGCTTTGGGTAAATATACCCCTCAATCCGGGAGATCTTTTAAAGGCTCCTAGAGAAGTAATTAGCAATGTTTTGGTCAGTTTATTTTCACTAAGATAACGACAAATTTTTTCTAGTGAATTTCGTTCATAAATTATTTTTGTTGGTAAATTAAATGGGATGTTTTCAATTTTTATTGATCTGATTACCATGCTAGCCCTCATGATTCTTAATAGTTATTTTTTATAAGCACAGGAACAAATAGCATTGTTTATTTTTCATGGTGGTTTTATTTTATTATCATAATTTCAATTTCCTAATTGTGTTCGGTTTGTTTTTGATTTGTTCTTTTTGTGTTATATCGCGTTGCTTTTATCGTTGCAATGTTGATTGCGTAAAAAATTAAATATTTTATTAATTATTTTTGTCTTTATATTGCAGTTTTTTATTTTATTTATTTTTGAAAAGGTGAAGTAGATATTTAATTTTTGAACCATTCTTATTGATGGATATTATTATGTATTAGGCGGGGGGTATTGATACTGAGCTCAAAAATAACCCCCATTATTTTCAATGGGGGTACTAGTGATAGAATACTAATTTTTATCTTCACGTCAAACTGCGGTAGCCAGAGTTTTGTTCATCACCTGATGAAAAGCACGCTTAAAATAAATCAGCCCGTGGCCTTCTTCCAGAACATGAAGCTGTTTTATTTCGACCAGATAAACATTGTGTGTGCCGATTTCCTGCACCTGTTCGATGCTTCCTTCCAGACTGGCGAGTGTTCCTTTCAGCATGGGTTGCCCTAATGAGCCTGTGTGCCAGATATCCCAGCTAAAGCGTTCTTCCATACTGGCTTCAGTCATACCTGCAAAATGGCGGGCCAGCAATTCCTGCTCATGATTCAGGATATTGACACACAGTTGCCCATTACCCTGAAATACCTGATTCATAGCACTGTTACGGTTTATGCACACCATCAAAGTCGGCGGAGTATCCGTCACAGAGCATACTGCCGTCGCTGTCATACCGCAACGCCCGGCCGGGCCGTCGGTTGTGATAATATTCACCGCCGCAGAAAGGCTTGCCATCGCGTCTCTGAATAGCAAGCGATGTTCATTTTCTAAAGACATCATAAGTCTCCTGCTACTCATTTATTTCAGTAGCGTATCTAATAAATTTATATCGTTGTTGTTATGTAAGTGGGGGCTTACCCAGCCATTTACATCATAATCAGAGAGACACTGATCCACCAGCTCAGTCATTTTTTTCATATTGCCGGAACCATACGCATGGCGCAGGCATTGCAGGCGAATTTCATCCTGACTACCAGCATAGTTGATTTCATACAATTCATGGCGCCCGCCAAATTCACTGCCAATGGCATCCCACATTAGTTTCAGAATTTTAATGCGTTCAACATGATCAATGCCATTTGAACCCCGGACATATTTCTCAAGGTACTGACTAATTTCAGGATTATTCATATCCCGTACACTGGATGGCAAATAAATTAATCCACTGGTTACATTACGTTCAATGATATTTTTAATTTTTGTATAAGCCATTGGTGCCATGACCCGATAAGTCTGTATTGCCTGAGTGTCCGGCAGGTAGGCTCCACCTTCCCACGGTTTTGCTTCTGCCCACATTGCATCTGTCAGCGACCAGAACAGATTGCGCCAT
This sequence comes from Xenorhabdus sp. PB61.4, assembly GCF_963894935.1. Classification (NCBI taxonomy): domain Bacteria; kingdom Pseudomonadati; phylum Pseudomonadota; class Gammaproteobacteria; order Enterobacterales; family Morganellaceae; genus Xenorhabdus; species Xenorhabdus sp. PB61.4. The sequence goes on along the minus strand of NZ_CAWQJR010000154.1, from coordinate 29,672 downwards.
GCCACGACTTCACCCAAATCAGCCTGAACACCCCTAAAATCCACCACACCAGTACATTCCAGGCTCTTTTGCAGTAATCCGGTGATAAAGTCCAGTTTAACGGCCAGACGTACACAGGCCTGCATAGGAAACAGACGGGCGAAGCCACTTTGAACGGCCCAATTACGTGCGCGATCAAAGTCACGATAAATTAACACGTTTTCCCACGGAATTAACACTTTATCCATCACCAGAATGGCATCATTTTCATCAAACCGGCTGGAAAGTGGATAATCAAAAGGTGATCCGGTCGCACCTGCTGTCAGTTCATAAGAAGCTCGGGAGATTAATTTGACGCCGTCAGAATCCATTGGAGCGACAAACATCAGGGCAAAATCAGGGTTATCACCCATAACCTGCGCCGAGCCGAAACCGATAAAATTATAGTGAGTTAAGGCGGAATTGGTTGCCACGACTTTGGCACCGCTGACAATAATCCCCGCATCTGTTTCTTTTTCTATCTGGATAAAAACATCTTTAACCTGATCGGCGGGTTTATGGCGATCAATCGGAGGGTTGACGATTGCATGGTTAAAATAAAGCGCATTTTCCTGAATGCGTTTATACCATCTACGGGCATTATCGGCGAATTGCCCATAAAACTCCGGATAAGCCCCTAAAGCACAACAAAATGCCGCTTTATAATCCGGTGTGCGTCCCATCCAGCCATAGCTCTGGCGTGACCATTCAGCAATGGCATCGCGTTGCTGGCGGATGTCATCTGGGCTGGTTGCGAAACGAAAGAATTTGTGAGTATAACCGCCGCTGCCGGTATCAGTATCCCAACAGAGAATGTCATGAGTCTTTGGGTCATGCAGAGCGTCATATAATTGGCTGATAGAGGCAGCAGCATTGCGAAAAGCGGGATGCGTCGTCACATCCTTGACCCGTTTACCATAGATATAAATTTCCCGTCCATCCTGTAATGACTGCATATATTCTTTACTGGTTAACGGACGTGTTTTATCGGCACGAAAATCTTCTGGTTTCATAGCTACCTCATCATCCGAAGCCTTCCATTCTGATTTGTTATCTTAATGGTAGGTTAAGTGTTAAATAAATGTTGACTTATATATTTAATTGAAGCGACTGAGGGAGAATATCTGAAGAGACTTTCAGAAGAACCGCAGGTACTTTTCGGTAAAACGGGTGATTTGTTACGTAAATGTGATCAGCTTTGTGTTTTGATATAAGCGCGTCCGATCAGAAGTTATATCTGAATATGATTGTATTTTATGATGAAGGTATTTTATGGTTATTTGACGTTATTTTCTCGCCAGATACTCGGTGAACACCCTTCCAGCCGATTAAAAAACCGGGCGAAATAAGCCGGATCTTTGAATCCTAACTGGTATGCCACTTCAAATACCGGGCTATCACTGAACAACAGTAACCGTTTTGCTTCCCTTAATTGACGGTCAAAGATCAATCTCTTGGGGGGACGATTTGCAAACCGGCGACACATATCTTTCAGGCGTGATTCTGTAATTCCCAGAATCTGAGCATACTCCGGTACAGTAAGATGTTGGCTGTAATGCTGATCGACCAGTTGGTTAAAGCGCTGGAAGAGTTTCAGTTCTCCTCTGACTCCACCAGCACGATGATCTTCAAGGGGAATACTGCGTAAAAGAAAAGTAAACAGGGATTGTGCCAAGAAAGTCAGTGACTGTTCGCGACCAGCAAATTGATTGGCTGATTCACGACTAATTAATGCCCAGTAGTGATTGAATGTTTCCAGTTCGTCCGGTTTATCGGCGATGGAAAGGCAGAAAGCCGGAATATCAATCAGTTCCCGATGTGCAGGATAGAGCGAATTAAGTAGGGGAGTAATTAACTCCTGACGCACAGTCAGTACATAACCATCGGTGCCTTCCTGCGTAAAAAATGCATGGGGTACGGAAGGGGGAGTCAGGATAAACAGCGGAGCCTGTACCGAGTAACGGAGATCGTCCAATTGTAATTCAATCCGGCCGGTGACCAGATAGTGCAGCTGAAAAAAGCCATCATGGCGATGGGCTTGCATATCACGACCAAAAAATGCGGCCATTCGACCAAAAGTCTGATAATGGACATCATCTGATCCCTGAGTTTCATCATAATCTTTACTGATATCAATATTGCTAATAACTTCGCTGTTTATCTGGCTGGCTGACATCAATTTATTCCCTTCAAGGTGGTCATCAGGATATTTTTTGAGACGTCGTAAATTAGACAAATTTTATGATCTTGCGTGTTTCATTGGGATCAGCAGAACTATCAGTGCCCCGATAACCAGTAGCCCGGCAACAAAATAGAGACCAGAGTTAAAATTGCCGGTCTGATCTTTCAGCCACCCGATCAATAAAGGGCTGACAGCCGAACCCACATTACCCGTCGCATTGATCACCGCGATCCCAATAGCACGTGCTCGCAGACTGATGGATTGATCGGGCGTCGTCCAGAATACTGCCATCGCAGTAAACGAGCCGGTTGATGCCATGATGATGCCTAAAAGCTGTATCATGCTGTTGTCTGTCAGTGACGTCAGGATCCAGCCTGTTGCCGCAAACAGAAAAGGCAGAGCTGTGTGCATTTTTCGTTCTTGCAGGCGGTCTGACCGACGGCTCCAGTAGATCATCCCCAAAATGGTACAGAATTGAGGTATAGCTGTTAGCAGGCCAATAACGGTGTGACTGCTTCCCTGATTGAAACTCTGCATAATTTGTGGCGTCCAGATATTAATGGCGCTCAGCGTATTGGTCAGGCAGAAATAAGCGAAGGTGTACATCAGGACAATCGGGGTAAAAATTTCACGCCACAGGCTGGTTTTTGCGTGTGAAGGTTCAGGGTGTGCTAAAGAAACTTTATCGTTCTCTATCATTTCCTGTAGGCATTTTTTATCTTCATTTGTCAGCCACTTTGCTTTCTCTGGTGAATCATCCAGATAAAACCAGACGACAACACCCAGCAGAACAGAAGGGAAGCCTTCCAGAAAAAACAGCCACTGCCAGCCACGCAGATCCCAGATGCCGTCCATTTCCAGAATATAACCGGATGCCAGTGAACCAAATGCCATTGTGACAGGCATAGCAATCATAAACAGGGCATTAGCACGGGCACGGTAATAAGCCGGAAACCAATATGTCAGATAGACCAGAATACCGGGCAGAAAACCGGCTTCTGCAATCCCGACCAGCATACGCAGGATATACAGGCTGGTGGGACCGGTAGCAAACATTGTTGCGGTGGAAGCAATCCCCCACAGCACCATAATCGTGGCAATCCAGCGTCTGGCTCCTACAATGCCCAGCATGATATTACTGGGAATACCAAAAGCCACATAAGTCACATAAAACAGTGTTGCAGCTAACCCGAACATGGTCGATGTAAGACCCAGATCTTTTCCCATCGTTAAACCGGCAAAACCAATATTGATACGATCCAGAAAAGAAAATATGAACAGGACAAACAGAAACAGGATCAGGCGGCGAAATAATTTTTTGATAACACTTTGCTGCTGTGCCGTGAGGTTTTTATGTGAATAGTCTGGTGCATCATGTTTCTGTATGGCTTCAGGTGAGCTGCTCATGGTTGTGACCTTTTTATTGATTAATATGCAGCGTTGGATACAGACGATACGGTGTTTTCCTGTCCTTTACCGAAATGTGCCGCCAGCGAACTGGCTGCATTGGAGAGCAGTGTGGTATCAACACCAACGGCAATAAACTTCACCCCGAGATCCAGATAGTGCTCAGCCGCTTCAGTATTGGTCATCAATATCCCGGCAGCTTTGCCTGCTTTGTTGATTTGCCTGATAGCTTGTTCGATCGCCGCCTTAACCTCAGGATGTTGGGGGTTGCCGTGGTGCCCCATGTCAGCACTGAGATCTGCGGGGCCGATAAATACGCCATCAACACCCTCAATCGTCAGCATCTCTGACAAATTATTCAAAGCCTCACGGGTTTCCATCTGGATCAGCACACACATTTCTTCATTGGCACGAGCCAGATAATTAGGGATACGATTCCAGCGCGAAGCTCTTGCCAGTGCACTGCCTACACCCCGAATGCCTTCCGGTGGATATCGGGTAGCCCGTACAGCTTCACGTGCCTGCTCAGCATTCTGAATCATCGGGATGAGCAGTGTCTGAGCGCCGATATCCAGCAGTTGCTTGATAATAACCGGATCGTTCCACGGTGGACGAACAATGGGCTGGCTTGGATAGGCAGCAATAGCCTGTAACTGATTCAGGGTGGAAGAGATATCATTGGGGGCATGTTCGCCATCAATCAATAGCCAGTCAAAACCAGTTCCCGCCAGAATTTCAGCACTGTATGAACTACAAAGCCCAAGCCATAAACCGATTTGTGGTTGCCCCGATTGCAGGGCCCGTTTGAATCTATTTGTCAGTTGATCCATGAGTGCGCCTTATGCTCCGATTTTTTAATTAAATTTTTAATTCATTTTTATACCAGACTGATTTTTAATAAAAATAACAGCTCACTGAACCTAATGCGCCATAATCCACATGAAATGTATCACCTTTGCGGGCTGCAACCGGTCGGGTGAAAGAGCCACTCAGTATGATCTGGCCCGCTTCAAGCTGGACACCGTGTGGTGCTAACTTATTTGCAAGCCACGCAACACCACTGGCAGGATGGTCAAGCACTGCTGCGGCTACGCCGGATTCCTCAACTACACCATTGCGATAGAGCAGAGCGCTGACCCATCTTAAGTCCAGCTCATGGGGTTTGATGGGGCGTCCTCCCATAATGACGCCCCCATTTGCTGCATTATCAGAAATCGTATCCACGACTTTACGCGGGCGCTGGGTTTCCGGATCGATGTTATGACAGCGGGCATCGATCAGCTCCAGTGCCGGAATAACGTAATCGGTCGAATTGTAAACATCAAACAGTGTACAGTTTGGGCCTTGCAGCGGTTTTGCCAGTACGAATGCCAATTCCACCTCAATGCGCGGAACAATAAAACGTTCGCAGGGAATATAGCTACCGCTCTGAAAAAACATATCATCCAGCAGTGCGCCATAATCCGGTTCTTCAATTTGTGAACTGAGCTGCATGGCTCTGGATGTCAGGCCAATTTTATGTCCTTTCAATACCCGGCCTTCCGCCATTTTCATACTGACCCACTCACGCTGAATGGCGTATGCATCCTCAATGGTTATTTCCGGATAATCCAGTGAGATTTGACGGATCTGTTTACGGTCTTTCTCTGCCAGATATAAACGACGAGCAACCTGTGATACGACTTCTTGCTGTAGCATATGTGTCAAACTCCTTTGGTTTATAATCCTCCGAAACAGAGGTATTTCACTTCCAGATAATCTTCTATGCCGTAGCGCGACCCCTCACGCCCGAGACCAGACTGTTTTATGCCCCCGAACGGAACAGCTTCGTTGGAAATCAGCCCTTCGTTAATGCCGACCATGCCGCTTTCCAGCGCTTCTGCTACACGGTAAATCCTGCCGATATCGCGGGAATAAAAATAGGCTGCCAGCCCGTACTCTGTGCTGTTGGCAATGCGAATGGCCTCTTCTTCATCCCGGAATTTGAACAGGGCAGCCAGAGGGCCGAATGTTTCTTCATGGGCGACTTGCATTGTTTCATCAATATCAGCCAGTACGGTTGGCTCAAAGAACAGGCCACCCAGTTTATGGGATTTTCCTCCGGTCAGAAGCCTTGCACCACGGGAAACAGCATCACTGACATGCGCCTGAACTTTATCTATCGCAGCCTGATTAATCAGAGGGCCCTGCTGTGAGGAGCTATCACTGGCTGGCCCAACATGCAGTTCTCTGGCTGACTGAGCCAGACGCTCAGCAAATGCCTCGTAAATGTTTTCCTGAACCAGGATCCGGTTTGCGCAGACACAAGTCTGGCCGCTGTTACGGAATTTCGCTGCCATTGCACCTTTAACTGCGGCATCTAAGTCGGCATCATCAAAAACAATAAAAGGTGCATTGCCACCTAATTCAAGAGAGAGTTTTTTCACCGTATCGGCGCTTTGTGCCATGAGCAATTTACCTACTCGTGTCGATCCGGTAAAAGAGAGTTTGCGTACGATAGGGCTTGAAGTCAGGGCTTCCCCAATCGCTTTGGCGTCCATTCCGGTGACAATATTAAAGACCCCAGCCGGGATCCCTGCCTGCTCAGCCAGAACAACCAGAGCCAGTGCGGAAAGCGGGGTTTCTGCGGCCGGCTTCAGGACGACAGTACAACCTGCGGCCAGCGCCGGGCTGACTTTGCGGGTAATCATGGCATTAGGAAAATTCCACGGTGTAATCGCAGCAACCACTCCGATGGGTTGCTTGATGGTGGATGTGCGGCAACCCGGCATTGGGGAAGGGATAGTTTCGCCGTAAACGCGTTTGCCTTCTTCTGCAAACCATTCGATAAAACTGGCACCATAAGCAATTTCACCCATCGCCTCAGCATGGGACTTCCCTTGCTCGATACTCAGCAGTTCGGCCAGTGTTTTCTGGTTATCGATGACCAGATTGAACCACTGCCTGAGTATCTGGCTACGTTTTTTGGCTGTCAGGTCACGCCAGGCAGGAAGCGCTTTTTCGGCAGCTTTAATCGCACGATGAGTTTCTGCTGCCCCCATATCACTGACATTGGCGATGATGTCACCAGTGGCTGGGTTGGTCACAGCAAAAGTGGCTTTATTGTCAGCATCAAGCCATTTTCCGTCAATATAACCCTGCTGACGTAATAACAAGGAATCGTGTAATACAGCATCAAGATGGTTTGTCATGGTTTTCTCTTCATTTAACAAAAAGGTGAACTTAACGTTTTTGTACTTCAATCACTTTGAATTTCAGTTACATTGAATTATGACACTCATAATGTCTCATTTTTTGATTTAAACAGCTTATGAACATTATTGGATTTATAATTCAGTATTGGATCAAGTTCTTCCATTGTAAAAGAGAGACCAAGGTAACGCTGTGCCATTAAATCGGCAAAATGAGCTTTGATGAGTGAAAACAGCATTTCCCCGACTTTCTGGCAATCTTCAGCGCTGCGTCCTGCACCGATTTTCAGTGTCATGTGAACGAAAGCGTAATCCTGTTTTCCATCTGCCATTTGCCACGTATCCAGCCAAATAGCCCGGCTGCGGATCCCGCCCTGAGGGAAAATGCCGGTATCAGCAAGCGCCTGATTCACTTTCGCAAACAGTTCCGGTAATTTGGCTTCTTTGCGGATATTTTCGGTACATTCAGCGTAAAAATGTGGCATAGCTAACTCCTGTCAGACGGAAGTTGTCTGGTTAACAGAATGTGGTAATGGGAAAACAGCATTCACCTGTCCTGTTCCTGAACTGGCAAATAATTCCGTGAGAAACTCAACCTTGCCGTCATATTTATCCCAGCCAAGCAGCCCGAGTAACATGACGGTATCGTGCATATTGCCTTCACCCCGACAGTAGAGGGCATATTCAGGCAGCATGTCGCAAAACTCCCTGAAGCGACCTTCTTTCCAAAGTTTGACAACCCGGTTATCCATCTGCTCATCAAACTCGCGGGTATAGCTGTTCATGCCTTCTTCGGCACGTTGATCATCGATAAAGCTGTGGGAGAGTGAACCGCTGGCCAGCACGGCAACGGTGCCATCATATTTCTCAATAGCCCGTAAAATGGCTTCTCCCAACTTACGGCTATCTTCGAAAGCATGAACAGTACAAAAAGCCGAAATTGAAATAACTTTAAAATGGCGGTCACTATTCATATAGCGCATTGGCACTAATGTGCCATATTCCAGTGTCAGGCTGGCAATCTCATGTGATTTTGCACGAACCCCCATCTGGCGCGCTTCTTCTGCGATCATCCGTCCCAGTTCGGGATTTCCGTCATACTCATAACTCATATCACGGATAAAATGCGGTAATTCATTACTGGTATAAATACCGGAGAAATGTTCTGCACAGTTAATATGGTAGGCACTATTTACCAGCCAGTGGGTATCAAACACGATAATGGTATCGACACCCAATTCCCGGCAGCGACGGCTGATTTCCTTATGCCCGTCAATCGCACTTTGCCGACAGCCATAGTGTTTACCCGGCAATTCGGACAGATACATGGAAGGTACATGTGTAATTTTTGCTGCTAACGCTAACTTGCCCATAAATCCTCACTCAGTATCAGGATGATGAAAAGCGGTTAACGCTGGAAGAGATATACCCGCATCATTCAGTCTGTAGTCTGAATTCCCTCGGATATATCTCTTTTCTTAGATCAAAGTCCCCAGCGAGGAATGGGATGATTTCCCATTGAAATACAAACATTTTTCACTTCAGCAAAAACTTCAAAGCTATATTCTCCGCCTTCCCGTCCGACACCGGAGGCTTTTATTCCACCAAATGGCTGGCGCAGATCGCGTACGTTCTGGGAATTGACGAAGACCATGCCAGCTTCAATTCCCTGTGCCAGACGCAGGACTTTGCTCACATCCTGAGTCCAGATATAAGATGCCAGCCCATATTCCACATTGTTAGCCATGCGAAGGCCGTCTTCTTCACTCTTGAATGGCAACAGACAGGCGACCGGGCCGAAAATTTCTTCCTGTGCCACACGCATCCGGTTATCTACATCGGCGAGGACGGTTGGTCGCAGGAAGTGACCATTTTTCAGATGATCAGGCAGGTCTGCCGGTTTGTCCGGCCCTCCGGTTAACAGCGTTGCGCCTTCTTCAATACCCAGTCGGATATAACCGGAAACTTTCTCCCAGTGCTGGTGGCTGATCAGGCTACCAACCTGGGTATTCAGATCCTGCGGATCACCAACGCGCAGGCGGCTGGCGCGTTCTGCAAAACGTTTCACAAATTCAGGATAGATGCTTTCCTGAATGAAAATACGGGAGCCTGCTGTACAGCGTTCGCCATTGAGGGAAAAAATGGTGAACAGGGCAGCATCTAACGCACGTTCAATATCGGCATCTTCAAAAATCAGTACCGGCGATTTGCCGCCCAGTTCCATGGAGTATTTTTTCAGCCCTGAGTTCTGCATAATCAGGCGACCGGTAGCTGTCCCGCCGGTAAAAGAAACGGCACGGACATCATGATGTTTTACCAGCGCATCACCGGCAGTATTGCCATATCCCTGCACTACATTCAGTACTCCTGCGGGGATACCGGCTTCCAGAGCCAGTTCTCCCAGACGGTTAGCGGTCAGTGGTGAAAGCTCGGACATTTTCAGGACTGCGGTGTTTCCCAGAGCCAGACAGGGGGCAACTTTCCATGTGGCAGTCATGAACGGCACATTCCACGGGGAAATTAGTGCGCAGACGCCTACAGGCTGGATAAGGGTATAATTCAGCATCTTGTCATCGACAGGATAAGTGCGCCCGTTCATCTGCTGACAAGTTTCCGCAAAGAAATCGAAATTGTGGGAAGCACGTGGGATAAGGACATTTTTTGTCTGATGAATTGGCAAGCCCGTATCACTGGTTTCCATTGCAGCAATTTCAGGTACATTCTGGTCGATTAATTCGCCTAAACGTCGCATCAGACGCGCGCGTTCTTTCATTGGGGTATTTGCCCATTTAGGAAAAGCGTCTTTTGCGGCAGCCACCGCCTGAGCAATTTCTTCTTTTCCGCCAGAAGCGACTTCTGCCAATACCTCACCGGTTGCGGGATTGACTGTTTCAAAATAGGTACTGCTGCCAACGTTTTTACCGTTGATCCAATGATTAATTGTGGTCATGACAGGCTTTCCTCATATGCTTGCTGGCTGACAATATGATTTACCAGACGTCCGATACCTTCGATTTCCACAATCACTTCATCTCCGGGAACAACATCGGATAAACCTTTGGGTGTGCCCGTGGCGATCATGTCTCCTGGCTGTAATGTCATGAAATCGCTCAGATAGGCAATCAGAAAGGGGATATCAAAGATTAAATCTGCGGTTGTGCCACGCTGGCGTAATTCACCATTAACCCAGGTACTCAGGATCAGATTATGCGGATCGGCAATCTCGTGCTTATCAACAATCCACGGCCCGATGGGCGTTAACGTGTCACGGCTTTTTACACGCAGATTGGGGCGATAATAATTCTCCAGATAATCACGAACGGCGTAGTCGTTACAGAGGGTATAGCCTGCAACGTAATCCATGGCATCAGCTCTGGAAACTTTGTGGGCTGGTTTACCAATGACAACAACTAATTCGGCTTCATAATGCATATATTCCACATTATCAGGACGGACGGAAACCTGACGGTGGCCTGTGAAACTGTTAGCTGCCTTGATAAATACCAGAGGCTCCTCCGGCGGCTTAAATTCCAGCTCTGTGGCATGATCGGCATAATTCAGACCCAATGCGAACAGTGTTCCGGTGGCTGGCGGAAGCCATACAACATCAAGCCCGCTGATCCGGCTGCTATCAGGTAGCAGTACATTCTCCTGCTCATCAACAGTGACATGTAAATCCTGACCCTGATAGTGAATTCTGGCGTGTTTCATGCCTGACCTCCGGCCAATACAACGGTGTTTTGTAAAATGGGGAAACCACCAGCCCTGATTGTGACAGTATCATTGGGATGCAGAGTGGCACGTTGGTGAGGCGTTCCCAGCAGAATGACGTCCCCTTCATTCAGGGTGGTAAAGTCGCTTAATGCGGATAAAAGTTCTGGTGCGGAACGCACCAGATCATGAGTTGACCAGCGATCAACTTCCTGCCCGTTTATCTCGGTGATGATATCCAGTGAGTTTATAGTCTTCACATCCGACATCTGACCAATTGGGCAAAAACCATCGCGGCATTTTGCTTTTATGGCAGGGCGATAAAATGAAGTCTCCGGTAAGCTGACTTCGTTAGCCAGTGCATATCCGGCTATGTATTGTTCGGCATCTTTGGCAGAAACTTTGCGGGCAGCTTTGCCGGCGTTATTTGTGCTGATAAACAGTGCCAGCGTCGCACCGCTTTGCACCGTTTCCCCAATGGGATGGGGAATAACATCACCGGACGTAATCACTGTATTACGGGGTTTGATAAACCAAACTGGAGTTTGAGGAAGCGCGTTATATGGCGCTTTGTGAAATGACTTACGCCAAAAATCGAGCTGACTGTTGTGGTTGAGAGCGACGGCAAAGACGGTGCCTTTCATTAACAACTCCTTGCAAGCTGAGCGATGTATCGCAAGATAAATTATTAATATATTAATAAAGCAAGAATCGATGATGTTCAATATGTTAAGTTAATTGTTAATTTTAATTGTGATCTCTGTAACAACATTCTGTTCGTGATTATTTTTAGTACATAAAGATCAAACCGTTATATTATCTGATAGGGTCATTTGGTATTGTGTTTAACTTTCTGTTAACTTTTTATGGCAAAATAATTTTATTTATTTGTTAATATTGAATTCTTTTTCCTTTGTGGATAGTTATGAGCATGTTAGTCTTTTCGACTTTAATGTTGTCTATAATCGGTAGCGCATGCGTTCAACTTATAGAGAATTGCCCGTGGTTAACTTAAGAGTCACCTTTACTTATGCATGAATCCCTGACATTAGCATTGCTTCAAGCTCGGGAAACCTCGATGGGTTTTTTCCGCCCGATATTGAAGAGTTATAATTTGACTGAACAGCAATGGCGTATTGTTCGCGTACTCGCAAGCAGTCGCTCGATTGATTTTCATGATTTGGCTAACCTTACCTGTATCTTACGCCCAAGTTTGACGGGCATTCTGACCCGCATGGAGCGTGACGGTCTTATCTTTCGCTTAAAACCAATGAATGACCAGCGGAAGCTGTACGTTTCTCTGACTCCGGCAGGTCAGGAGCTGTATGAACAGGCAAAAGGAGAAGTCGATGAAGGCTATAAAGCAATTGAAGCTGCTTTTTCCCCAGAAAAATTAGCTCAGTTGTTAGAATTGTTGGATGATCTTATTTCTATCGGCAATCATTCCCAAACCGATATAGATGAAAACGAAGAATAGTAAACACATATTTGTATTAATATATTAATTAATCAAATCTCTCCATAATAAGAGAAAGAGCACCGGAATAAACTGGCTGTTATTTTTTTGAACAGTTTATTGCGGTGTTTTCTTTGATTTAAGAAAAATTTGGCCGCCTGATCGTATTATAGATTTTATTTATAATGCCGTATTTTCATAAAATATGTTTATGTTAAAACACCTCTGGATGAAATAACCCATAATAAATATTGATTATTGACTCAAAGAATGAATAGAGTGTGATTGGTGATTATTTGAATGAAAAAATAATCACAGTTTATAGGCTGACGGAAATAATTAATTTTTGATGAGGGGTTATTCTCTGTTTCATTAAGCAATATATTTCAGGCTGCAACCCGTCAGCCAACAACCTGAAATTAATATCCCCGTCGTCTTTCAAGTTGCCTCTTTGTTGGCTGCGCTCATTCACCCCGGTCACCGTTTTTATAAACATACGGCTATCTATGTTCCCGGGGATGAACTCCCTTGCCGCCGCGATGCAACTCGAAATCCATAGGGTATAGGATGATTATCCGGCATTTTCCTGCCGGTAAGCCAAAGCAACAGCCAGTGATTGCACCAGACATAACGTGGCAGACTGGGAGCGGAATGCATCAACTTTTGCTTCCTTCACCACAAAACAAACATCGTTAAAACTCGCTAATGGGCTGATTTGGCTGTCAGTAATCACAATCTGTTTTGCTCCAGCCTGTGCAGCTCTTTCACTGACCATCACGGTTTCTTCGGCATAGGGGGTAAAGCTGATGGAAACAACTACATCATTTGCCCCAATCATATTCATTTGTTCGCGGAACATACCTCCCAGACCATCTACCAGCAAAGGGCGACATTCCAGATGGCTCAGGGCATAGGTTAAGTATGATGCGACACTGAACGAGCGGCGCAGCCCGATAATGTAGATATTTTGAGCGCTTGCCAGTAAATCTACTGCCTTATTTAAGTCTTCTGCCGGAGTGCGGGCGGCAAGTTGCTGCATAGCCTGTGCATTGGAATGGGCAAACTCCTGCAAAATATGTTGCGGGTCTTCCACTTGCTGGTTATCACTATTCAGTGCCCTGAACAGGCGGGCACGGTCGGTATAACTGGCGGTTTCTTCTACCAGATTCATGCGGAATAATTGTTTCATCTCATTGAATCCGTTGAAGTCAAAGGCATTGGCAAAGCGGATAAGAGTAGAAGGTGGAACATCAGCTTCTTTTGCAATAACCGCAACCGTATCAAATGCCACGCTATTGGTATTATCCAGAACATACCTTGCCACTTGTTGTAACCGCTTACTTAACTCGTCATAACGAGAGTGAATTTGTTCCTGTAGTTCGGGCAGATTCGATGCAGCAGACATAAATGTCTCCCTAATAAATTGTAATTGCACAAAAATAGCGTGTTGATCACATTAATAAAATAGTATTTCAATTCAGATTGAAAATGAAATGGATATTTCATATATCTTTAGCATCGTGATTCAATTCATAATGATTCAACTCATCTTACGTGGTTCAGCCTGTATGTGGTTAGGCCTATACACAATGGATTTCAAGATGCATCGCGGCGGCAAGGGAGTTCATCTCCAGGAGCATAGATAGCTATGTGACTGGGGTGAGCGAGCGCAGCCAACAAAGAGGAAACTTGAAAGACGAAGTGTATATAATTGTATTGAGAGAGGCTCAAAATGGAACAGATTAAAAATTTTATTGGCGGGAAATTTATCAGTAGTCAAAGTGTACGAACCTTACCTGTTTTTAACCCTGCAACGGGGGAATCCATTCGGCAGGTTGCATTGAGCACAGCCCATGAAACAAAATCTGCTATCGAATCTGCCCATCAGGCTTTTGAGGAGTGGTCTAAAACCTCGCCATTGAAAAGAGCCCGGATCATGTTCAAATTTAAGTCACTCCTTGAGGAAAATCAGGCACATCTGGCTCGCCTGATTTCTGAAGAACATGGGAAAATATATTCTGATGCTGTGGGAGAACTGACCCGTGGCCTTGAAGTGGTTGAGTTCGCCTGTGGCATTCCTCACTTACAAAAAGGCGAGCACTCAGCCAATGTAGGGGCAGGAGTGGATAGCCATTCCCTGATGCAGCCACTGGGCGTATGCGCAGGGATCACCCCATTTAATTTTCCTGCTATGGTTGCAATGTGGATGTTCCCGATTGCGTTAGCAACAGGCAACACGTTTGTTCTGAAACCCTCCGAAAAAGATCCTTCTCTCTCTATTGAACTGGCTAAATTGTTACAGCAGGCGGGATTGCCGGATGGTGTATTCAACGTCGTACAAGGGGATAAGGAAGCCGTTGATGTCTTGCTGACTGATCCGCATGTTCAAGCTGTCAGTTTTGTGGGTTCAACACCGGTTGCCGAGTATGTTTATGCAACGGCATCATCACATGGTAAGCGTTGTCAGGCGCTGGGTGGCGCTAAGAACCACAGCATTCTTATGCCGGATGCTGATTTGGATATGGCGGCAAATGCCATTATAGGGGCCGCCTTTGGTGCCGCAGGAGAACGCTGTATGGCACTGTCTGTTGTTCTGGCCGTAGGGGATGAAATAGCGGATGAGCTGGTAACAAAACTTCGGCAGCAAATTGACAGAATGGTTGTGGGTGCTGGGATCAGCGAGGGGCGGGAAAACGATATGGGACCGGTCATTTCTGAACAACACCGGTCAAAAATCTGTGATTACATTAACAGTGGCGTAGAGCAGGGAGCAAAGCTGCTGGTGGATGGGCGAGGATATCAGGTCACAGGCCATGAGAAGGGTTATTTCGTGGGGCCAACTTTGTTTGATTATGTCACCCCAGAGATGAAAATTTATAAAGAAGAGATCTTTGGGCCTGTACTGTCCATTGTGCGCGTACCTGATTATCACACGGCACTGAAATTGATTAACCACCATGAGTACGGTAATGGCGCTGCTATTTTTACCTGTGATGGTGAAACTGCCCGTCAATTCAGTGAAGATGTACAGGCTGGTATGGTTGGCATCAATATCCCTATTCCTGTCCCTATGGCATTCCATAGTTTTGGGGGCTGGAAACGTTCTATCTTTGGTCCTCTGAATGTACATGGCAATGATGGTGTACGTTTTTATACTCGCATGAAAACAGTCACGAGCCGTTGGCCTGCCAGCGTTCGTCTGGAACACCATAGCAGCAGTTTTGTCATGCCAACGATGGAGTAATCTTATGAATACCAAGCCCATAAATACTGGCTCTGTAAATATCAGTTCCATGAAAGCATCGGCAACATCTTCTCAGACAAGACACACTCAAAAAATGACTATGGCTCAGGCTTTGGTCAGGTTTCTCAATCAGCAGTATATCAACGTTGATGGAGAGGAATTACCCTTTGTCTGTGGTGTTTTCACTATATTTGGTCACGGCAATGTTGTGGGGTTGGGGCAAGCGCTGGAACAGGAGCCGGGGCATCTTCGAATCTATCAGGGGTGTAATGAACAGGGAATGGCACATATAGCCACCGGCTTTTCCCGGCAGAAAAAACGGCAACAGATTTTTGCCGTCACTTCCTCTGTCGGGCCGGGCGCTGCCAATATGGTTACAGCCGCAGCTACAGCGACGGCTAACCGGATCCCACTCCTGTTATTACCGGGAGATACTTTTGCATGCCGCCAGCCGGATCCGGTTTTACAGCAGGTTGAACAGTATTGGGATGGTACTATCAGTACTAACGATTGTTTCCGGCCTGTTTCTCGCTACTGGGATCGCATATCCAGACCTGAACAATTAATGGCAGCGATGATTCAGGCCATGCGGGTATTGACTGATCCGGCGGATACCGGGGCAGTGACTGTCTGTTTGCCGCAGGATGTACAGGGAGAAGTCTGGGATTACCCTGATTACTTCTTCCAGAAACGGGTACATCATCTTGAACGCCGGCCTGCCTCCTTATCCCGTATTCAGAATGCCGTAGAGCTGATACAGCGTAAGAAAAAGCCATTACTGATTTGTGGAGGAGGAGTACGTTATTCCGGCGCACATGAAGCTTTCCGTCAGTTTGCAGAAACTTTTAATATCCCATTTGCAGAAACACAGGCAGGAAAAAGCGCCATTGTTGCGGCACATCCGTTGAATTGCGGTGGAATCGGTACAACGGGGGGGCTGGCGGCTAATTTACTGGCTAAAGAGACAGATTTAATTATTGGTATCGGCACGCGCTTTACTGATTTTACGACAGCATCCAAATCCTTGTTCCAAAATCCGCAAGCCGAATTTCTTATCATTAACGTGGCAGAGTTTGATGCCTACAAACTGGATGCTGTCGCAGTGATTGCTGATGCAAGAGAAGGGTTATCTGCGATGACTCAGGCATTAGCAAAAACGGGATGGCATTCCGGTTGGCAACAGGAGGTTGTTAAGGCTAAATCAGTCTGGCAGGAAGAACTGTCACGGCTGTTTTCTATCCAGTATCAGGCCGGAGACAGGCCAGAAATTGCAGGTCATCTGGATGAGAAATTAAATGAATACAGTGACGCATTGCAGACTAATCTGGCGCAGACGCGCGTACTTGGGCTGATGGATCAGTATCTGGAAGATAACGCCATTATTGTTGGTGCAGCCGGTTCTTTGCCGGGGGATTTGCAACGCCTGTGGCAACCCAAAGAGCCGGATACCTATCACCTTGAATATGGTTATTCCTGTATGGGATATGAAATTGCCGCAGCACTGGGGGCAAAAATTGCCTGCCCTAACCAGCCAGTTTACGCAATGGTGGGGGATGGGTCTTATATGATGTTACACAGTGAGCTACAAACGGCGATTCAGGAAAACATCAAAATTACTGTGCTGTTATTTGATAATGCGGGGTTTGGCTGCATCAATAACTTACAGATGAGTCAGGGCATGGGCAGTTTTGTGACAGAAAATCGGTATCGTAATCAACAAAGCGGGCGGCTGGATGGCGCACTGGTTCCGGTAGATTTTGCCAAAAATGCAGAAAGTTACGGCTGCAAAAGTTATCGGGTGCATAACGAACAACAATTGATTACTGCTTTGCAGGATGCCCGTAAACAACCATGTGCCACTCTGATTGATATTAAAGTGTTGCCGAAAACCATGACCCACGATTATGAATCATGGTGGAGAACAGGAACAGCGCAGGTTGCAGATAACCCGGCGGTTACCACTGCGGCTGAAAACATCAGGCGGTATGTGGAGAAATATACTCGGCAGTACTAATATTCTTATATATTGTTTCATGCCTTTCATCTGGCCGTGAAATTGCTCTGTTTATACAAGGTATGGAATATTTATTTCATACCAAACTCCTTCGTTATTTCTTCACCACAGTTGTGATCTCAATGCGTTCAACTTTGCTGTAGTTGAGTGCTTCATTGTTATTATTATATGATTTTAATGATTTTTTATTAATTTACTCAGACCTGATAGCTTATGTTTCGTGATAGATATAACACTAATTACATCATTTTCATCTCAAAATGCTAACCGCCTCTAAAAAATAAAATTTCCAATGTCTGTTAAATTGAAATAAATATTTTGATTGATATATTTTTATTCAAACCCAAAGCAGATATACCCGATGGATTTCAGAAAATGGCCCATAACGCAGCAATCTGAAAGACGACGGGGATACAGAGGTATCAAGGAGCATTCATGTTTAATATTGCATTATTTGGTGCTGGCAGAATTGGTCTGGTGCATGCGGTTAGCATTGCCAGTCATAAAGAAACCTGCCTCTACTCTGTCGTTGATCCTTATCAGGTAAATGCTGAAACACTGGCACAGAAATATCAGGTCAAAATACAAACAACTGAAGAAGCCATGTCTGATCCGGAGGTTCATGGCGTACTTATTGCCTCAGCAACAGATACACATGCTGATTTAATCGAACAGGCTGCCCGCAATAATAAAATGATTTTCTGTGAGAAGCCGGTTCACCTTGAGCTTGAACGGGTGCGGCAGTGTCTTGCTGTGGTAAAAGAGAGTCAGGTTCCTCTGTTTGTCGGCTTTAATCGCCGCTATGACCCTCAGTTCCGTCAGATGAAAAATCTGTTTCATGCAGGAAAAATCGGTAAAGCAGAATCCCTGATGATCACATCCCGTGATCCTGCTCCGCCACCCGCTGAATATATCCGGTTTTCCGGTGGTATGTTTCGGGATATGACGATTCATGATTTTGACATGGCACGTTTTATTATCGGAGAAGAGCCGTGTGCTATTTATGCACAAGGCAGTAATCTGGTTGATCCTGCCATTGGCTCAGCGGGCGATATTGATACTGCGTTTATTGTGATGAAATTTCCTTCCGGCGCTATGGTGAGCATCGCTAATAGCCGCCGTTCGGGGTATGGCTATGACCAGCGTCTTGAACTGCATGGTGAAAAAGGTTTACTGACAGCCGGTAATATTAAGGAAAACAGTGTGGAATTATGGGGAGACAACGGGTGTCTTTCTGCTAAACCCGAACATTTTTTCCTGCAACGTTATCGTGAGGCATATATCGCGGAATGGAATCATTTTGTCGATGTTATGGCTGGCAGAGCTATTCCAGAAACAACCGGTTTTGATGGTGAACAGGCATTATATCTTGCTGATAAGGCGCTGGAATCCCTGTTGTCCGGTAAAGAAATCAAATTATAGATCATAGAAAAACAGGGGAGCATTACATGTCAGCTTTTCTTTCTTTTATTGGTTTTACCCTGCTGGTGGCAGGGATTGCTTATTATAAAACAAGGAATAAACATTTAATTGATTCCACTGAAGGTTATTTTCTAGGTGGGCGTTCTCTGACCGGAGTTTATATCGGCAGCTCCATGTTATTAATGAATTTGTCTACAGAACATCTGGTCGGTTTAAATGGGCTGGCATTCAGAACGGGATTTATTGTTATGGCATGGGAAGTTATAGCCGCCTTAACTATTGTACTGTTTGCCATTTACTTCCTGCCCAAATATTTAAAATTGGGGATATCAACAATTCCAGAATATTTAGAACGGCGATTTGACAAAAATACTTTGCTGATTACCTCTGTTTTATTTCTGGCTATGTATGTTATTTCGTTATTGCCTATCGTGTTATATACCGGAGCTATTGCGCTGGAAAGTTTATTTCAGGTTTCTCAGGTATTCAATGTCGATAAAACCACCGCGTTATGGATTATGGTTTGGGGTGTCGGCGGGCTGGGGGCAATTTACGCTATTTTTGGCGGGATTAAAGCGATTGCTGTAGCTGATACCATCAATGGCATTGGGTTAATTATCGGCGGAGGCATCGTTACGATTTTCGCCTTACTGTATGTCGGGGATGGCAGTGCCTGGCAAGGGCTAACTGATGTTTATCAGGCGCACCCTGATAAATTTAACTCTATTGGTAGTGAAGACTCACTTGTTCCATTTTCAACCCTGTTTACCGGATTAATTATTTCCAATATGTTCTTCTGGTGCACCAACCAATCCATTGTACAAAAATCATTGGGTGCGAAGAATCTGGCGGAAGGGCAAAAAGGGGTCATGTTATGCGCTGTATTAAAATTGCTTATTCCTTCCATCATTATTTTACCGGGTGTTATTGCATTCCATATTTTTAATGGGCAAATAGATAACCCGGATAATGCTTACCCCGCATTAGTACAATTAGTTTTGCCTAAAATTCTGGTTGGCTTTTTTGCTGCGGTGGTTGTTGGGGCTGTATTCTCTACATTCAGTGGTGGTCTGAACTCCTCCGTTACTTTATTTACTGTCAATATTTACAAACAGAGAATTAACCCGAATGCCAGTGAAGCTCGAAGTGTAGCTGTCGGAAAATATCTAGGTATTGCTCTGGCGTTGGTAACCATGCTGATCGCTCCGCTCGTTGCAAATGCACCCGATGGTTTGTTTTACCTGATCCAGCAATTACAGGGGATTTTTAATGCTCCTATTCTCAGTGTTGTGCTGGTCGGACTGATGACAAAACGGGTTCCTCCGATTGCGGCAAAACTGGGGCTGCTGTTTGGTATGTCAGCATATATTGTTTGTAACTTTATCCTGCATATTGATATCCATTTCTTCCATCTGGTCGGCATCTTATTTGTGCTGAATGTCATTTTTATGCTGACAGTCGGTTATTTCTTCCCTGCTGAAAGTTATGAAGAAGTGTATACAAAACAGGTAGATATTACCCCGTGGTCAATGGTGAAACCTATGGGATGGCTAATTACACTGGCTGCTGTCTCAATGTACGTTTTTCTGGCTCAGAATGTGCCGAATTATGTAATGACACTTTATTATCTGTTTGCAGCCGGAATTCTGGGATATGTCGCTTATCAAATCAGTAAGGTGTTGTCTAAGCGCTCCATTCATCGTGAAAACGCCTAAAAAATCTGAGTGATGGGGAATCCAAATAATATGAAAGAAATTCGGATTGGCCTGATTGGTGCGGGATATATCGGGCGAGCCCATGCTATAGCCTATGCGCAAGCACCGACGGTATTTCCATTAAAAGGGAAATTAGTACGTGCAATGATTGCTGGGATCACACCGGAGCTTGCTCAGACTCAAGCAAAAGAACTCGGTTTTCTACGCTCAACGGGCGATTGGCGAGAACTGGTTGCTGATCCTGATATTGATGTAGTTGATATATGTACGCCAAATTATTTGCACAAAGAAATGGCATTAGAAGCCATTAAGCACGGTAAACATATTTATTGCGAAAAACCACTGGCCCTGAATTCACATGATGCAAAACAGATGGCAGCAGCAGCCACTATCGCCGGAGTGAAGACGCTGGTGGGGTTTAATTATATGAAAAACCCGACTGCTCAGCTGGCTAAAGAGATTATATCGAGTGGTGAGATTGGCGAAGTTGTGCATTTTTACGGCACACATAATGAAGATTATATGGCTGATCCCCTGAGTCCGATTCATTGGCACTGCTTTAAGAATGAGGCCGGTTTGGGTGCATTGGGCGATCTTGGCGCGCATATTATTAATATGGCGCAGTATCTGGTGGGAGATATCACAACTGTTTGTGGTGATATGAAAACAATTGTGAAAGTACGCCCTGAAATATCAGGTTCTTCTGTATTGATCCCCGTTGAAAACGAAGATCAGGCTCATGCAATGGTACGTTTTGATAGCGGAGCTATAGGTGTGATTGAAACTTCCCGCATAGCCTGTGGACGAAAAATGGGGCTGACTTATGTCGTCACAGGGACTAAAGGTACTCTAAGTTTTACTCAGGAACGAATGGCGGAGCTGAAACTCTACCGGCACGATGAACCGGCCAATCGTCAGGGTTTTAAAACTATTTTGGTCGGGCCGGAACATCCGGATTATGCCCCTTTCTGTCACGGCACCGGGCATGGTATTGGCTTCAATGACCAGAAAACAGTGGAAGTGAAAGATTTAGTTGATGGTATCGCGTTGGATCAGGATATCTGGCCTGATTTTACTGAAGGCTGGAAAGTCTCTCGCATTCTGGATGCGATTGTCTGCTCTCATGAACAAAAACGCTGGGTTAACGTCACTGAAATTAATTAAATCTCGCAGTTAGCAACATACATGGGTTAGCAACATAAGTTAGCAAAACGCACATTGGGTAAGAGGTGGAGCGATGGAGCAACATAAAAAGTTTGATGTTATCTGTATGGGACGTATTGCGGTCGATTTATATGGTCAGCAGATAGGTGCACGTTTGGAGGACATGACCAGTTTCTCTAAATATCTGGGAGGCTCTTCTGGCAACGTAGCTTATGGTACAGCGCGTCAGGGATTAAAATCGTCCATGCTGGCCAGAGTCGGTGATGAGCATATGGGGCGTTTTCTACGTGAAGAGCTGGAGAGGGTAGGATGTGATACCAGCCATTTAATTACTGATAAAGAGCGTCTTACGGCTTTGGTGTTACTCGGTATAAAAGACAAAGAAACTTTCCCGCTGGTTTTCTACCGTGACAATTGTGCTGATATGGCGATTACCCGCGATGATTTCAGTGAGGAATATATTGCTTCTGCCCGTTGTTTGGCGATTACCGGAACCCATCTTTCTCACCCGAAAACCAGAGCTGCCGTGCTGACCGCATTACAATATGCCCGCCGTAATGGGGTAAAAACAGTTATTGATATCGACTATCGCCCTGTTTTGTGGGGGCTGACTTCACTGGGTGACGGTGAAACCCGTTATATCGCCTCAAAGCAGGTGACTGCTCAATTACAGGAAGTACTCTCTCAATTTGATCTGATAGTGGGTACAGAAGAAGAATTTCATATCGCTGGTGGCTCTAAAAATACCTTAGATGCCTTACGCAGCGTCAGGAAACTGAGTTCTGCCACTCTGGTCTGTAAACGTGGGGCTCTAGGGTGCTCTGTATTTACCGGGAATATTCCTGAGACTCTTGATGAAGGGATCACTATTCAAGGCGTTAAAGTAGAAATACTGAACGTGTTGGGGGCGGGTGATGCGTTTATGTCTGGTCTATTGCGTGGCTACCTGAATAACGAAAGTTGGGAACAAAGTTGTGCTTATGCAAATGCCTGTGGTGCTTTGGTCGTTTCACGACATGGCTGTGCGCCTGCAATGCCGGATAAAACAGAACTGGATAACTATATCGTGCGAGCAAAAAAACTTGCGTCAACAGCAACAGGTTATCGCCCTGATTTAGATATCCACCTGAATCATCTTCATCGCGTGAGTAGCCGTCATAAGCAGTGGCAGGAATTGTGTGTGATGGCGTTTGATCACCGGATTCAATTTGTTGAAATGGCACGTGAAGTGAATGCCAGTCTTGATCTCATTCCACCTCTGAAAAAATTGTTATTCCAAGCCAGTCAGGAGGTGAGTACAGAAGCTAATCTAAAAGGTCACTCAGGCATATTATGTGACAGTACTTTTGGACAGGACGTTCTTGATGCTGCGACCGGGCAGGGGTTATGGATAGGGCGTCCGATTGAATTACCCGGCTCCCGTCCACTCTGTTTAGAACATGGAAATATTGGTTCCCAGCTGGTTAGTTGGCCATTGGAACATATCGTGAAATGTCTGGTGTTCTTCCATCCTGAAGATAACAGCACTCTGCGTCTGGAGCAGGAAGAAATAGTGAAGGAAGTTTATGCAGCCTGTTGCCAGTCAGGCCATGAGCTACTCTTAGAAGTGATCTTACCATCTGGCATGACTCGTTCAGATGAATTTTATCTACGTGCACTCAAGCGGTTCTACAATCTTGGTATCAAGCCTGACTGGTGGAAATTGCCTCCCATGCAATCTACAACGTGGGATCAAATTGAAGATTTGATTATGCAACGGGACCCTGATTGTCGCGGAGTTGTGATTCTGGGGCTGGATGCACCCGCAAAAACACTCAAGGCAGGTTTTAATGCGGCAGCAGGTAAATCCATTGTCAAAGGGTTTGCCGTTGGTCGCACATTATTCGGTAAAGCATCACAGAAATGGCTGGCTGGCGAAATTGATGATGAGACACTCGTTCTCCAAGTAAAAAAGAACTACCACAATCTGATTAATGACTGGCGTCAGCGTGATGAAAAAAATGCAAAAGAAGAACTGAATCCTCAATATACAGGAGAACCGTCATGACTGTTCAACTTGGCATCAACCCTCTGACATGGACTAATGATGACCTGCCTTCTCTGGGAGCAGAAACATCGCTGGAAACCTGTTTATCAGAAGGGCGTCAAGCAGGGTTTGCGGGTTTTGAATTGGGTAATAAATTCCCCCGCCAATCGCAGATATTAGGGCCTATTCTGGCTTCCCATTATCTGAAATTAGTATCTGGCTGGTATTCCGGGCAATTGTTGACACGTAGTGTCGAAGAAGAAATTGCAGCTGTTCAGCCACATTTAACGCTGCTGCGTGAACTGGGAGCGACGGTGATGGTCTTTGCCGAAGTGACAGACTGTATACACGGTGACCAGACTAAGCCTGTGTATTTACGCCCCCTTTTTCCGGCGGAGCGCTGGCAGGAGTATGGAGAAAAATTAACAGAGTTTGCCCGTTATACTCAGTCTCATGGGGTTCAGATTGCTTATCACCATCATATGGGAACAGTGATTGAAAGTGCTGAAGACATTAATCGTCTGATGGAAAACACGGGTGAAGAGGTTGGGCTGTTGCTGGATACAGGGCATTTAACCTTTGCCGGAGATGATCCGCTGACTGTCGCAAAACGCTGGGGTAAACGAATTAACCACGTGCATTGCAAAGATATACGGCCGGAGGTACTGGAAGATGTCAAAAACCGGAAAACCAGTTTTCTGGATGCAGTGTTAAGTGGTGTTTTTACTGTGCCGGGTGATGGCTGTGTAAATTATTCAGATATTTTCAATGTATTGAGAGATAACGACTATCACGGCTGGCTAGTTGTTGAAGCAGAGCAGGACCCTGCAGTTGCACATCCGCTGACTTACGCCATATTAGGGTATAAAAATTTACATCGGCTTGCTAAAGATGCAGGGCTGATGTGAACACTGACATTAAAAAGTGACCTTGAGGTAGATTGTATGTCTAAGCTGCTGTCAAAATATCATAAACCCGATCAAAACAAGCGGACACAACATATCTCGCCAGAAATCGCAAACTGGGGATATGTTCATTTTGATGTTTACGAGCTGGATACGGGGGAGTCAATAACATTAGCTGCTTCTGAAAATGAAACCTGTCTGGTTTTAGTTGCAGGAAAAGCAACAGTGAACACTGCTCAACAGCGATTTGAACAAATTGGTGATCGTATGAGTCCGTTTGAGCGTAAAAAACCTTATGCTGTTTATATCGCGCCACATGAGGCGATAGAGATTATTGCTCAAACCCATCTTGAACTGGCGGTTTGTCAGGCAAAAGGGAAAGGAAATTATCCAACTCGCTTAATTACACCACAGGATATTGGGGCTGAACAGCGGGGAAATGGACATAATCGTCGTTATGTTCATAACATTCTTCCTGATCACCAGCCAGCTGATAGTTTATTGGTAGTGGAAGTTTATACTGATGAAGGTTGTACCAGCTCTTATCCTAGCCATAAACATGACACTGATAATGAACCTCAGGAAACCTATTTGGAGGAGACTTATTATCATCGTCTGAACCCACCGCAGGGCTTTTGTTTACAGCGTGTTTACACTGATGATCGCTTATTAGATGAAACAATGGCAGTGTATAACAAAGATGTTGTGATGGTTCCGAGAGGGTATCACCCTGTAGCAACAATTGCCGGATATGATAGTTATTACCTGAACGTAATGGCTGGGCCTACGCGTAAGTGGCTGTTTACATGGGAAACAGATCATCAATGGGTTAATAGTGACAGATACGCTGAAAAGCACAGTAAGAACTAAGAGTTTTTTATTATGTGCACAATGAGCTTAAAGATAATACTTGATGGTTAAAGAATAAATTAAAAGACGAAAAGTAGATTGCTCCCTCAGTAGGGAGCAATATCTGGGGAGAATCATGGTAAGCGTTTAACAGCAGATTTAGTGAACCAGTAAACTCCACTTGCTATTAATAATGAATTAAGTGCTGGTATTCCCCATTCAACAGTTAACCCAATAATACTGCCAACGAGGCTGGCGATAATAGCAGCCCAGCCTATAACCGGTGTTTCAGGAGGAAGTTGTCCTTTTTGTCTACTTTCATCCAATACCTTTCGATAAGAACGCAAAATATAGTAATCAACCAGCATGACTCCCAAAATCGGTGGGAAGACAACGCCGAGTACAGTAAGGAAATCCACAAATCGATCCAGAATACCCAAAATAGAAAATAGGGTTCCCAATATCCCAATTACTATTGTTGTTGGAGGGTAATGTAGTTTTTTCCCGGTGACTCCTTCGACCGCATTGATAACTCCCAATGATGAAGAGTACAGATTCAGGTCATTCACTCTTAATGTTGAAAACACTACAACGAACAAACCCGTCCCGCCCGCGGCCTGGGACATAATGGTGACAACATCGGCTGTATTTAGTGCTTTCGCGATTAAAATAGCCAGACCATTAATAACAAACTCACCGGCAAGAATCGTCAACAGCGTGATCCCAAAAACATGTTGCCCTGATTTGGTATAACGAGTCAGATCAGGAGTCATCAAACTGGCAACAATTGCGCCACCGACAACTATCGTGATACCTGCACTGATAGATAAAGTTTCATCTGAATGAGGTAGCTGCATAATTTCATACCAATTCTGGCCAGAATCACCGGACAGTACAATGGTGGAAATATAAACAACTAACAGGATAAACATGGGGACAGCAACTCTGGCGGTGAATCGTAATGCTTTAAAACCAAAAGCCACAAGAGTCGTCAATATAGTACCGGATATGATTGCCGCTAGACTAAAGCCAAGTTTATCCCCGCAAGCGAAGTTAAGGGATTTAGCAAAAATAGCATTCTGAATGCCAAACCAGCCTAATAAACTGACGGCAATAACAAGACCGATCAACACGGAGCCTATTCGTCCAAAACCGCACCACCGGGCCAATAAACTACCGGATAAGCCTTCACGCATGCCGGCAAAGCCGAGGCCAAAAGTTACAATGCCAAATATCAGACTGCCAATAAAAATAGCAATAAATGCATCGGTCAGTGTCATAGCGTTGCCGAGGACAGCACCTAACATAAATTGATCCAATGCGGTTAACATGCCCATATGGACGATAGCCACGCTTAGCAAAGATAAACGTTGTTGTTGTGGTACTCGGCTTAGTGGGCTGTGTTCAATTTTGACAACTACCATCGATCATTCCCTGATTTTTAGATAAATAGAACGCCTTTCTCAATTAAACGTTCAGGAATATAGCTATCTAATTGTAAATGCCTGCAAAATTCCTCAAATTGCTGATGCGAGTGAACATTCGCTTTCTGATAGATGTTATATATGCGATTTTCTATTGTCTTAGGAGTGACATTGTAAATCTGAGCTATTTCCTTACTTGAACGCCTTTGCAACATCAAAAAGATGACGTCCAGTTCTCCCTTGGTAAACAGGTCTGTTTCAGCCTCTGTTGTTAACACACTGGGTTTATGTTGATTAATATATTTCAGAGGGGAAAGACTACTGAGTGGCTTGGCATTCCAGACAATGCCAATGCACTCTTTTTCATCGTTGTACACAGGGAATTTTTCGCTGATAAAAGGGGCGAGGCTATTTTTTCCGTACCAATAATGGGTTTCGATGATGGAAACCCTGTCTTTTGATTCTTCGGTTCTCCGGTCATGCTCTTTTAAATCCTGTGTAAATTGATCTTCAGACCAGTGAGCCGGAAATTCACAATCAAGTTTACCCTCTACGTCAAAATTTTCAGGTGTATTAGTGTATAGATAGGCTGCTTTATTCATATAGATATGACGGGACTCTAAATCCTTAATGCCCCAAGGATCGCTGAGATGTTCCATCATAGCGATCAACCCTTTCAAGTAGGGTTCATTATTTTTATAGAGTGAACTCATTTTTATCTCATATAGTTTACATGTGGTAAATTTTATTATGTAAATAGTAACCAATATATCTATATGTTATTCCTCATCTATCTTTAAATAGAAGTCATCATTTTGAGATGGAATGGGCGATCTTTTAATAAAAAGCATTGGCATAAGTCATATTCACTTTATTTAATATTATTTTTGTATTTTTATTATTATTTTTTAATGGTGTTAATCAAAATATAACTCGAAAAATTAATATTTTCCATAAAAAACAATTTAGTTGTATTATTAAATAATAAGGTTAGCAAGTAAGTTGCTATCATTTTTTAAGTTTTATAGCAAGAGTGTTCTTCACTCTTCCGAAGTTTAATAAAAAATGTTTATTCTAAAAGGTCATATAAATTAGATGGTTACATATTTTTCTGGGCATTGCTATGTATAAAAAACAAAAAATGGAATACCTGAGAAAAAATTTACAGTATTTACTTGATTCTAGAGGGGAAACCCGGGTGTCACTTTGTGACCGGACGGGGCTTAATCGAACAACGATCTACAATATTTTAGATGGTCGGGTACAAAGTGTTCACTCCTCAACAATCCAAAAAGTATCTAATTTTTTTGGTATTTCTTACAGTGAGATCGAAGCGATTGATATTGCAGAAAAAGAGCGCATTGATGCAATTGTTTCTTATGAAGGGAATATGAATCCGTGTGCTGTCCCGCTGTTTATGCAATCTGAGTGTGTTACTGCCGAGTTTTATGAAAGTAAAATTGGCACACTTATTGTTGGAAGAACACTAACTTATTATTTTGGTTCTGGCCCTAATATTGTCGCTATTTTACTTGAGAATGATTTTTCGGGTAAATATAATGCTGGTGATTTACTAATAGTCAGGAGAGGTAATTATCAGAGCGATAATCCTAAATTATGTTTCGATCCAAAACAGAAAAAGTTTCATATCAATGAGTCTTGTGTTGAGAATTCAGACGATTTTGCAGTGATTGGAGATATAATGGAAGAGCGGTTTGGGTATGGGAAAAAAATATAAATTATTGGGATTTAACAGTTACGATAATACAGCCAATGTATTGATTTTATCAACAGGAAAAGTTTTAAAAATCAATGTGAAGGAGTTAGAAAAGAGTGAAATAGCAGATGACTTCGATAGTCACGAAACGAAATCGCTCTACAGAAAAATATACTCTAGTTTTCCAAATTCCCCCTCAATCTATGAAATTGAGGAGCGTAACGAAAAGTCCTGGGGTGTTTATTCACTTCTCGCCCTGTTGCTAACAATTTTCTATACTTTCAGTAATATAGCAGCAGCGAAACCTGTCTATATTGAATATTTTGATATTATTGTGACTCCGGGGACGTTCATTTATCCGTTCTCATTTTTAGTTATTGACTTGCTCAGTGAGTTTTACGGATTCCGGCTGGCAAGAAAAGCCATATACATGTCTCTGGCTTCTAATCTGATTATTGTCTCGTTATTAAGTATATCGACGGGTCTACCGGCTATTCCGGGCTGGGGGTTGAATGAGCAGTATAATGCTTTGATGAATCACATCTTGTCGGCGATTTTTGCTTCTTCATTGTCATTTTTAGTCTCAGAGCTGGTTAATTCGTATGTCTTGTGTAAGTTAAAAGACATGACAAATTCTCGGTTTCTGGCACTGAGGGTGTTTTTTAGTACGTTTATAGCATCAATCCTTGATAGTTTTGTTTTCTGTTTTGTTGCATTCTACGGAAAACTTCCTACCAATCAGATCATTGGAATGATGGTAGTGCAGATCTTAATTAAAATCTTCTTTGCTTTGTTTAACGTCTTTCCTGCCTATGGCTCGCGTTATTTGTTCAATCGCTGGGTTGTTAAGGCTGCACATTAATCAACCGCATGGAGAGCATTTCTCCATGCTATTTCATCGATAAAATCCTGCCTAATGTAGTATAACATCCTGCTATATCCCCTGTTTTCCATGTTGATTCTTTGTTGTATGGGCGCCTTTATTGTCGTAATACAACTCGAAACTCATGGGATTATATTGATGAAATGGCTGATGGTTATCCTTCAATTTAAATTTTATCGTGATTAAAAGGATGCTATAAATTCCGTATATTTATACAGTAGTACTTTTCATATTCACGTTATCTATGCAATAAATTTTGTAAAATATGCTTATTTTTTTGCGTTTAGTAACAAACACAATATTTTAAATTTTTATTCATATAAATCAATTATATAACCTAATGT
>NZ_CAWQJR010000153.1:0-42490 GCF_963894935.1 Xenorhabdus sp. PB61.4 | reverse complement strand
ACGATTTTAACGGGATTGGTTGCTTACTGCCTTAAAGAGAAAAAGCCATCACTGAAAATTTTCTACTCAGAAGAAGATATTTCAGCAATAGCTTAAGCGGAATTGGGGTTACATGTATCAATGTGTCATTGTAACCATCGGGCAGAGAAGGGTAGTTGTTACGTAATGGCAAAATATTTCGGGTGTAAGCAGGAATATTGGCAACTTCAATCTTAATGCGTTGTTTGGGTAAGTCTTTTCTGCCGGGAGATGTAATGATAGAAATCTGCCACTTATTGATTTTCAGTTCAGAATACTCGGGCTGTTGCTTCAAGATATCGGGTTCTTTTACCGTTACTTCTAAGCCATATCGTTTTCCAATGTAATCTTCAATACACTGTTTCATGTCCTTTAATTGACTGGATGAGAAATCTTTTCCACCAGCAAAGTCCAAGTCTTCACTAAAGCGGCTGCCTCCATAGCAGAGTCGTAAGGATGTCCCTCCCTGAAAAACAAGCTCATCCAGTAACCCGCCCTGCTCAAGACAAAATAAGATGTCATAGTGAAGAAGTTCTTTTTCGACAACAGGTCTCATGTGTGTCACCTGGTCATTTTGCATTGCGATGTTAACCAGCTGTGAGAAATCAGTACGATTAATCTTCATTGATAACCTCCTTCTCAACTAAATGAATGTTTCTGCCGACTCGTTTTAGATCCCGGTAAGCTGTTTGTTTACTGGCCAGACGGAGTGGCCTGCCAATTTCTTTAATGTTGTTAATAATATCGGGTACGGATCTTTTAGTGTGTGTAAATTCAATAGTGCCGAAAGGTGTTCTATAAGTCCCTTCACGGCCAGTTGTCATTATAGTCAGCCGATCAATCGGGATTTGGGAAATAGCACCGTATTGAGATAATGCAGATTCTAGGCTGACATAGCTGTACTCACCTCGCCTCATTGCTCTGGCGATTAATTCCAGCGTGTCCAGCCCATTATGTTGTGACAGTGCGAATACATAAATGCCTTTACAGGCTCGTAATAACACCCCGTGCTTCACGAGGCGATTCAGACCGGCTTCAAAGGCTCTTTTACTATCTTCTGAAAAAACTTTAGCGAGATCTTTAGTGGTAAAGACATAGCGACCTTGCTGATCAAATTTATTCAGATATTGAATAGCAGTCATGTGATTCATGGTATTAAGTCTACACTTATATCACGTTTAAATGAGGTTTATGTATACATAATATACTTAATTAAGTATACACAAATATCATATATATGTGTTCTTTGTGTATACTTGATAGCGGTATTCTTATTTATTTGATGTCTTTATTTGCCTCATCAATCGCTACTGCGATTGCTTTCAGGCTACGCTGAATATCGGCTTCTGTGGTTGCCCACGAACTGACACTGAGCCTTATGGCTTCCTGACCCTGCCATGTCGTCTGCCCGAACCAGCATTCACCGGATTGCTGAACCAGTTGCAGCATCCTGCGCTGCAAAGTGATATCCGGCAGACAGGCCACTACCTGATTTAGAACAACGTCGTTAAGAATAGTGAAACCCAGTGATTTAAGACCATCAGCCAGCATTTCAGCATACAGACAGCAGCGATCAATTAATGCTTCAATCCCTTGAACACCCAGTTCAGAAATAGCCGCCCACACTTCGACGGCTCTGGCTTTACGGGAAAATTCCGGCAGCATGTCTTTTGCCTGCCATACTTCCTGAGTCTCAACATAGGCGGCAGAGGTTGTCATGACATCTCTCAGTGCCTGTTTGTTGCTTACAATACACATGCCACAGTCATAGGGGGTGTTCAGCCATTTATGGGCATCTACCGCCCATGAGTCTGCGCCTTCAACACCTCCGGCTAACTCAGATTTTTCTTTTGATGCCCGTGCCCAGAGACCAAAGGCACCATCGACATGCACCCAACAGCCTGCTTTTTTAGCCTGTGGAATCAGGGACTGGAAAGGATCAGAACTGCCAGAGTTCACATTACCAGCCTGTAATACCAGAATCATGTTATCTGAAAGTTCAGGAACAGCGCTGGCAATGATGCGTCCCTGATTATCACAGGGTACAAAAATGAACTGTGAGCGACCGAAACCGAGTAACCTCAGTGCCTTTAAAACAGAAACATGGGTTTCTTCGGACAGAACAACTTTCAACGGTGGTGCATTATGCAAACCCTGTTCTGCCAGATCATAGCCCTGCTTTTGGAACAGATACTGGCGCGCAGCACCTAATGCACTGACATGTGCCATCGTGGTGCCGGAGACGAAACCAACGAATGCATCTGAGGGTAAATTCAAAAGCTCCAATACCCAGCGTCCGGCAATTTTTTCTAATTGATGAGCAACGGGAGAGGAGGACTCCATCAGCGCTATTTGATCCCAGGCACTGGAGACAATATTGGCCCCCATTGCTGCGGGAGTTGAGCCGCCGACAACCAGCCCGAAATAGCGCCCGCCCGTGCTGGCAACTGTGGCCGGTGAGCCGTATTTGTGAAGCTGTGCCAGCACTTCCTGACAATCAGTGCCATTCTGAGGTAGTGGCCTGTCAAAATTTTGCAGACCCAGTAAGGCATCAGAATCGGGATAGACACGCTGGTTTCGAATTTCACTGACATATTGGTATGCGATGTCGCTGGCTGTTTTAACCGTGGCAAGAGAGGCTTCCTGAATCTGCTCTTCCATCATAATATTTTCCCTGTTTATTATCATTTATGTAATTTATTCAATTGGATAGCTATCATTGATTCTATGGGAAGAGTGATGGCTGATCCAGAAGGGAAAATATTTGATGGCTGGCTGCTAGTCCTGATTAGCAGAATATCAGCCGGATGTCTGTTTCCGACAACTTGCCTGCAAGATACGTATGATGGTTTCGGCTCCGCTACGATTGGGATTGATGCGGATCATACGTTTCTCCAGCGTGGGATCGGTCTGGCGGAATGTGCCGGAAATTCGGTAAAAGAGGGGCGGAATTTCAAATTTTGACTCTGCCCCAACGGGATAAGGTAATGCGCCCAATGTATGCGCAGTGTTCAGTACCGCATCCGCAATGGGTTCATGAAATTCGACTAACACTACTTTGGACTGGGCATTGGCAATAATAGCCTGTTTTACCTGGGGTATTTCCCCCTGATTCAGCCGGAACACTAATTCTTCATTTACTTCAGACTGTACTGCGTGCATGACCGGTGCAAATACCAGCCCACGTAATGCTTCCATCGCCTGATAGCCCTGAATCTGACAACCGCCGGAGTACATGTTTTGATGCAGTTTATCGATGATTGTCTGCTTACCGATAACTAAGCCTACTCCCTGTGGCCCAAGTAATTTAAAGCAGGAAAAGGCAGAAAGCGTTGCTCCATATTCACAGCCGATGTGAGGCACTTTCATGGCGGCGTAGTTGTCATCTACCAGTGAAGGAATGTGATGCTTGTTCAGGATAGAAATAATCTCCTTCAAAGAATAACGATCATCAATTTTCTGCCGTGTATGCTGGATAAGACAAGCTGTAGGCTTATGCTGTTGAATGGCAGTTTCAAGCTGTTTTGTGCAGTTGAAATCTGCATAAACGACATTAAGACCCATTTGTTCAATCGATGTTTTAGTCGTGGGATAAATCGGTGCGTCGTGGACAAGTAATGTCTCGCAAGGACGAAGCATTGCTCCCAGCCCGGACCGCAAGGCGCCTGTTCCAGCACCATTCACAAAAGCTGCGGCTTCTGCATTAAAATATTCGGCGAGAACAGATTCAATACGGTACGTCATTCTGGGTTGCTGGAGATCCGGGACTAAACCCAGATCTCCCTGTGAGAGAAAATCCGCGCCGGGAAAGTGACGACAGATGATATCCACCAGCTTAAACTGCTGCTTCTGGGCCTGTGCCATCGTCATGCTTTGTAACGGCGCGGTTTTCATTCTCTCACTTTGTTCCTGTTAATTTATTCCGACTAAATAGAGTACGTTAGCAAGAATACCTACGGCAATGGTTGCGATCGGGCCGATTGCCATTTCAACCAAAGGACGTTTAGATGTGCGGTTAAGCAGATAAATCCCCGCAACAATCATAAAGCCCATACCCGGCAGAATGGCGTTGGAAGCGATCATACCACCAACCAACAGGGCGACTTCGAGCATTTTGGTGATCGCGGTACGAATATGGCCGCTACACGCTTTGACGCCGGGATATTTATCCAGCCAGATAGCAATTTTTGCCAGTAGCTGGATCTCAATAAACATCGTTAGGCCACCGGCGACAAAAGCCAGCCACGGATTGCTGGTTGCCAGACCTGCCACAAACACGAATTTCATTCCGTTGGGGCTGTAGACACCAGTAGCGATTGCCGTTGTACCGACCAGCGGGACAAACCCGATGGCACGTGCCAGCGCCACCAGCAGGGCACTAGTCTGCTCATCCTGCGCCATTAATTGCAGGGATACCGGCCCTTCTGCCAGCAGGCTGAAAGACATGGTCGCTGCACTTGCAGTCAGGCCACCACATAGGATTAGTAGCCATTTATTTTTCTGAATACGTTCGATGCGGGTTGAGAACAGCCCGACTAACATTTCATTGGCACCTTTTGGTGCTGCGGAGGATTGATTTGCGGATGGGGCATTATTCGGACGTTCACGCATGGCGAAGTAGAACATGGCAATCATCGAAAGCAACAAAGCCGCACCATTCGGATCGACACTGACCGGCTTTTCGATTAGCCCCCCAAAACTGAGCGGGCCAGCGGCTTTGGTCGCTACATAGCCGGCTAAAGCGGTGAGCATGACTAAAAGCCCTTTGCGGTAGCCATATTGATAGCCGACGACCATCGCAGGGAACAGAGCAAAGCAGGCGACAATCGGATCACCGACTTTTTTCAGGTCATCGGTGAAATTAACCGGCAGCATCGCAAACAGTTCAACGACGGAACGTAATCCGGCCAGTAAGGCAATGGCGTATAAAGCTCCAATGATACCTGAAGCCACGAATCCTCTTCGGCTGTTGGCACACCAGATACCAATCATATCGGTACCGAGCAACAGGCTGTGAACCAGCACGATGGGGGCTGTCAGCGAGAAGGGAATACCAAACCCGACGACCAGACCGATGCTCAGGGCAAAACTTGTTGCTGCCAGCGCCTTACGGCTCATTCGTCCTTCCAGATATTCAGGGAGCAGCGGACGCAGGCCATCATGGAAAACGGCGATACCACGGTTTGCCATCATGGCGGCAATCGCACCAATGGAAGCCAGTAATCCCGCTTTAAAAGGATCGACTTCCATTAGTCTCATCAGGAACTCATGAAAATGTTGCATGACAGGCTCCTTATTGAGAAATGATCGTGTTAATGATCACCGGAAGAACAATGTCGATATCCTGCCCCGTAAAGCCAAAGGCTTTTTTGCCTGCTTTGACATGAGCAATAATCTCATCGTCGGATAAAATTTTTCCCGGCATACCAATGGTGGCACAGAGATCCAGACCGATAAGGGCAATCGCGATAGCTAGCGCGCCGCCACCGCCTGTATTACAGGCACCAAAATAATAATCGGCATCGCCATTTTTAATCGCCATAGAGGCTTCAATGTCATTCATAATGACGACGGAGGCGGCTTTGTCTCCGGCCAGTTGCCGGATACATTCGGCAATTTTTTCTTTTTCTATTTGTCCACCAACGACAAATTTCATGTTGTTATCCCTCTCTTTCTTATTTTCTGTCGAATTATTGCTTAGTTATTTGGAATAGCGGTGCCGGAAGAATTGGGCAGGGTTATCGCGTAACATTCGGTCTATCTGTGTTTGGGTAAAGCCGGCAGTCAGCAACATCGGAACGAATACCGTGAGTAAGTAATCGAAACCAATTCCTCCGTTGCTTTTCAGGTGAGAACGGCGGGTTATATCCTGAGAGAGCATGACTCTGTCGAGTAGCCCGCGTCTGGCAAGCGCCTGTAACATCGCAATGCGTCCGCTGTCAGGATAGTAATTGTTTTTACCAATGGTATCGAATTGTACCCAGGCACCTTCTTCAAGCAGGGGAATAATCGTGTCCAGATTGTCTTTCAGATCACAATGACCAATCGCCACAGATTCAGGAGAAACACCAAACCCCTTGAGGAGCGCCAGTTGTTCACGTCCCATTGTACTTAAGGTGGTGTGGGTGGATATGGGGCACCCGGTAGCATGATGTGCGAGAGCGGCTGCGGCAAAGACTTTTTGTTCATCTTCGGTAATTACCTCAAGACTGGAGCCAATTTCGGCAATAATACCGGCTTTTAACTCCGTACCGTCAATGCCTGTTTCAATTTCAGTAATCATCTCTTCAGCAATGTCCTGAATGCTTAATGTACTGAAATGAGCGGGGAAGAATGGCCGTTTGTAATAGCCTGTCGAGGCAATGATATTGATGTGGGTATCACGTACCAGATTCAGTAAAAAGGAGGCATTGCGCCCCATGTAACGGTTGGTCACCTCCACAATATTGCGCAGACCAAGCGCATGCAGATGGCGAAGTTCATCAACAATCAGTTCATACTGATCCAGACGACAGTCAAGGGTGCCTTTGGCTTCGGACAGATCAATATGCAAGTGCTCATGAACATAGGTGTAACCTGATGTATCAATCTTGGGTGGGGAATACAGAGCGGAATGTATGGGTGTATTCCTGAGATTTTTCTGGCATTCCATAACTATTCCATAAATAAAGCATAACTATTCCGTAAAAATTATTTCCGTAAATAAATAGTCGCGCAGCATCATGCGGTAAATTGACTAGAGCGAAAATAACATTATTTGAGGGAAAGTTAATATTAAATGTAATACCTATGTTGAGTAATTATTAAGAGTAACCGTTGTTTTTCCAGTTGCCCTGACTGTCATAAATGCCTTCAAGCTTTGGATTTCCTGACTGAATACCTGAAATCAGGGCGACATCACTGCGGGTGACGAAAATCTGAGTCCGGAAGCACATGATCACCGGGCTACCAATAGGATGTAATCCATACAGAGATAAGTGGTAATCAATACAGGGTTCACCTAACCGTAATATCCGTGCTGTTTTGTATGAACTGTTGTGTTCTGGAAAAACCAGTGCATGCTTCATATGGCTGCGTTGGTAGTAGCCTCCACCATAACAATAACTTTTGTCCTCATAGTGATGGGATATTTCCGTGACATAAGCCATCGCGATCTGTTCAGGCTCCCGGCCAATACTATTTGCAGGGATTGTTCCCGTCAGGGCATGACCCGGTTCTAAATGAGTCGCACCATATTTTGATAACAGGGGAATGGTGCTGCAGCTGGTTGCTGAGGGGGCATTGATTTGAGTGAGGGAAATGCCGCGTTGCCTGAGTTTGTTTCGTGCTCTGATCAGCGTCTGCAAATTAACAGTTGGTAACGTGGTCTGATACTGGGCATGCCATGCCAGACAGGGAAAATGAGTCAGACCGCATAGTTTAATACCCGGCATCTGTTTTAAAGCATCAATAGCTGAATCTAGCTCTTCAAAGAGGAAACCCGATTCCTGACAGGTAAAAGCCATATCGCGTTTAGCAAAGACTTTCAGCATGATGGGCTGAATACGTCCCAGCTTTTCAGCTGCATCTGATATGGCCTGAGCTTTCTCCAGCGAAAATACAGTGATAATTTTGGGCTCACACCGGAGCATGGTTTCTATCAGATGAGCGGGTGTCTGTACTAAGTGGCCAATGTGACATAGCGGTATACCGTGTTGACTCAGGCTGTAGGCTTCTTTGAAATCCACCGCAACCACACCGGGATAGCCAAGTTCAATCAGTTTTTTGGTCAGCCACGGATTACGGCCAAACTGTTTGGTCATCAGGTAGAGTTCGATACCATATTGCTCTGCTGTTTGCAGTAAATGCTGACCATTCTTTAATACCTGATCGACATCAATGACGTAAGTATCTGGTAGAATCGTACCCTGCTGCCAAAGGTTTTTTGCTACTTCTATTAATTTAGGATTCTGTTTTTTTAACGCATTAATAAACATAGGTTTCTCTTTGTAGCTGCAAAGCAGTACGTGTGTGCGAAAAATAAAAACACTTGAAGTTTCTTAATCTTCATTTTTTTGAATATTTATGATGTGTAAAAATCAGTAACTTGTTGTTGCAAGTATTAAACCATATAAATTTATTAACAGATAGCCTTCCTCATTGGGGTGTAGGGTAAGTGTAAATTTTTCCAACAGGGAATGATGAATTTTGAGTAACTGTGAATAATTCCCGGATTGTTTTATTTTATCCAGAATGTCTTTTTCTATAGGAGAAACAATTTCCCCACGACGTGATCGCATAAAAGCACTTGCCATGTGAGTAAGCGCCATTTCACCTTGTGGATGGCGGACTGGGATTAACCAGAACTCCTCCAGAATATGCACGACATCAAGCATATTATCGTAGATATCCTGATCGATGACACCACCTTGCAACAGGATAGTTAGCCGTTGTTCTACCATCGCTTTTTGTTACACGTCAGATTTCATTGATTATGTTTGGTCTGAGTCTGTTTTTGGCTGAGACCTTACTTGGGGCTAATTAAGGTTCAGTAAATGGGTTCGATTATGCCTGATACCACGTTTTGCTGATGGGTTAGTAGTGCTTCTCTGTCAACCATGGTATGCAAGAGTTGCTGGATAGGGATATTATCCTTGCGGGCAAGGATAACCGCTTCGGAGGCTTTGATAAAACACTCACCGTCATCGGGAAGTTGGGTCATCAGGCCTTGTGCAATCAGCTCGTGGCCTTGTCCAACGTTCCAGATAGCCGCATCAATGTGGCCTTTCATGATTTGATTCAGACATTCATGGTAAGAGACCTCGACCAGTTCGATTTCTTTTCCTGCAAAATACTGCTTTGTCATTATTTTCTGGTCAGCTGAGGTGCTGTCTAACCCTACGCGGCGGATAGTTTCCATCTCCCCCTGACGAAAGATTAACCGATGTCTGTCTGTGTAACTTTGGGTCCCTAGTGATAGCGCAATATATATATCTTTATTATCTGGATGCTGCTCTGCGGCGAGTCTTGATGTTACTGCTAAGTCATAGACGCCATTCAGTAAGCACTCAATGCGGATATCTGAGCCACGCATATGTGCAAAGTAAAAAGGAACACCTGCACACAATGCTTTTAAACCACTGGCCAGACCCTCATAGGCGCGGGTATAGGGAAGGGGCATTGCGCAGACTACATTGCCGATATCGGCATATTCCAATAGTAATTTATGGTTAATCTGCGAGAGAAAGCTGCCATTCCTACCACGACGCTTAATTCCAACCGCCTGCGATTGCTCGAGAGATTTTAATGCTGCCTGCATTAAACCCACGGACAACCCACACTCTTTTGCCAGTAACTCTATGGTTTTCAGGCGATTGCCACATTGTTCTGAGAGGAGATAACGAGCCAGAAATGATTGCGCAATCCCCTCTTTTTTAATGAATGTTTGACTCATCATTACAAGTTTTTATCCATTCTTATTTATCTTCATAAATTTGAACATAAACCGCAACCAGCGAATTAAAGAAAAGGGAGTAATATCACAATTACAGAATAAATGAAAATTTAATAAATAATAAAAACTAATATTATCAATATTTTGAAGATATATTATTATTTTGGTCTGAAGATATAAAAATAATCATCATGGGAGAATATAGGGAAATAGCCTGATTCCTACCCTTATGTCTGCTGTATTTTTCTGTCTGTATGGTGATTTTTGCTACACTATTTGTCACAGTATGAAACAATTTGATGGTATTTTGTTCTTTACCTCAATATAGAGTCATCAACTAAACAGTTTTCTCTTTTTTTATTTCATTACTATTAAATTTTATTCTATCCTGCGGCAATAAAAGACAGGGGTAGTATATTTATCAGGCCAATTATTTTTTTCATTGATATATCATGAGGTTATTTCTTATGAAAGTTATAGCAAATGATGTCCCAATTGAAATAGAAGATAGTGGTGAAGGGGCCAATGATGAGAAGCGACCGGTTGTGTTGCTTATCATGGGTCTGGGAATGCAGCTTATTGACTGGCCAGATGACATAGTAAATCTGTTAGTTGCGGCAGGGTTTCGGGTAATTCGGCATGATAATCGTGATGCGGGGCTGAGCCAGAAATTTGATCATATCCCACAGCGCTCTTTATTGTGGCAGAAAATCCGGTTTCATCTGGGGCTGCCTGTTCGTGCTTCTTATAGTATGCAGGACATGGCTGATGATGCTCTGGGGGTGCTTGATGCGCTGAATATCCCTCAGGCTCATATTATCGGCGCTTCCATGGGAGGGATGATTGCCCAGAGACTGGTGGCAACTTACCCTGAGCGGGCAAAAAGTCTGGTGAGCATCATGAGTTCGAGTGGTGCTAAGGGTCTTCCCTTGCCAAAGCCGGAGGTAATGGCAGCGTTGTTATCCAAACCCGTCGATACCAGCATGGAAGAACTGGTTGCTCACCAACTGAAAATAATCCGGCTTATCGTTTCTCCCTCTGAACCACTAAATACAGATGAACAGGCTCAGCATCTGAGAATGGCTTTTCGTCGCGGTGGTTATCATCCCAAAAGTTTCATCCGGCAGATTTTGGCGATAATTGCAGATTCTGACCGGGCTGAGCTTTTGAGCCGGATTAGTTGCCCTGCACTGGTTGTACATGGTGAGGATGATCCCTTAATTCCGATGGCTTGTGGAGAAGATACCGCCAGACGTATTAGCGGGGCTAAGTTCTTACCAGTACAGCAAATGGGACACACTTTTCCACCATCGTTTATGCAGGCTATGACTGAGGAAATTATTCCGTTTTTGCATGAAGCAGGAAGAAACAGCATGAAATAAGTCAAATGAAAATAAGGTAGACACAGTATGAAGTTCTGTATAAAAAGCAAGCGTCAATGCTCAGTAGGGGCTATTCGTCGGGATGATATAGGAGCACCCCTGGAATCACAGGATTTAGATTTTTCTACTTATTACACTCAAAATTGTACTGTTATATCCAGTAATTATATTATGGGGGTACATATTATGTTTATGGGACAACAGGGAGAATCAATTAATGAAAATCATGAAACTTTTTTACGTTTGATTAGTTATGCATTTAATAAAATAGCGCCAAGAGTGAAGTATTTTTCGAAAAAAGTAGAAGAAATAAAAGTTTATCTGGAGGAAAATAGAGGCTCGCTTCAAACACGTTGGCCAAGAATAGAAGATAAGGCACTTAACCAGTCAGTACCGTGGCCTGAAACAGGGCCTTGTTTACATATAAATCAAAATAAGATTAAAAAAGAAAATTCAATAAATAGTGACTCTACTAGGAGAGGATGGTCGAGGAAACCGGTTGATAACCGGACATCTTTTGGAAAATTTGGTCCACTTGGTGTACCAGATATGGTATATGAAAAAATGAAATCATCACATCGGTCTTCCTTTGCTCCTGAATTGTCGGTTAAAGCAGTTGCATCTATTGTCCATGAGATTGGACATATTATTCATGCTCAATGCGATAAATCAGAATCCAATATATTTTGGGAAAGCAAGGGGTCAAATTCTACTAACCCCGGATCAGCGGAGAAAATAAGGAAAAAGCATACAATACATGGCGATATAGCAAGGCAGGTTAGCAGTTATGTTCAGGATAAAAATTCTACAGAGTTTGTTGCGGAGGTTTTCACTGGTTTGATATATGGTGAAAAGTACAGTGATGAAGTTTTGAAACACTATAAATACTATCATGGACCAGAATTAACCGACATTATATTACCATATTTGCCTGACGATTGGCTTCCAATGACACTAAGGAAACTGTAGTCAGAATGGAAATGAGAGTGGCGATGGTATTTTTATAAAATAAAGATAATGAATTTTCATGATTATATTATCCTGATATACAGGATGTTAAGAATTATGTTTGGAAAAATTAGTGCCAATATAAAGGTGCTGGCATACTAATGATAGATATCAGGACGGGTTTCTTTCGTAACGGATAAGTGTTTAACCAGAGTGAGAGATTAATATAGGAGTTAATTATATGAATAAAAATGTAATATTTGTTTATGGAGAAGGTGATGCCCGTCGTGTACTTATATCAGATTTAAGAAAAGAAAAACGGGATGATAATATTTATTTAACAATTGATGCTTTAAATAATGCATTAGGAATTACGCGTCAAGATGGTGAAGAGTTTCCAATGAGATTACAATCGCTTATTAGCCGATCCTCTTATATAACTTCTGATATGTGTAATCCATTATTTTTGCGTGATCCCAATCTGAGAAAATTCCCGAAAATTGCCGAGTACTTGTTGATATCGTGGGTGCATTTTTTATTTAAAAATACGGAGGAATTATCAATCTATCGCAGATTAGATAAACATATTAATTTAGAAAGAAATAGTAATGCAGGAATGAAGCAATGTCTCACTGAAATGTTGAATAAAAATTCTAAATTTAGCTTTAGTAAAGATAACAGACTTTATAATGAACTAAATTTTGATAATGATAAAATGGAATCAATTAGTCGTTTTATGAGCCAGCATAGGGAAGGGAATAGCCAGGGATATAAAAAAAGTGATAGTAATTTATTAAGTAAATTAGCAGAGATAGAGAGGAGTAGAAACAGAAATAATACTGAAGTTGAATATGGTGGTTTAAATTTACACACCAATAATTTGCTTTCGGTATCCCTTCAGACGGGAATGATTAGGAAGTTAGTTAAATTATCGTTGGAGTGGATTAAGATAGAATCTGAAAAACCAGATTCTCCTATTCGTGGATGGATATTTCTCATGGATTATTTGTCTAAAAATAATCGTTTATCTCAGCCAGAAAAAAGAAATAGAATTGATCTGGAAATTAATCGGCCCAAACTTTGGAAAGAACAAAAAACATTTTCAAATGGCTCATTGTATAGCCCTATTACAGATTCAGAATACAGGCATGTTAAGAGAAAATTTCTTGGCGAAACGGGTACTATACAGATAGCTTCATCACGAAAAATTGGGAGTGAGTATGGGACGCAATCTGGTGTTTTTAATATTGAGTATTACCCAAATGATATTTTTAAAAGACAAAAATAATAATTCATCAAGTTAATCATATGTGTTTATATATAATATATCCTTCACCTTTTTATGCTATTTGACTGAAAGTAAGTAAGCTTAGTCAATCAATTTGC
The DNA here is from genome assembly GCF_963894935.1 of Xenorhabdus sp. PB61.4. Lineage (NCBI taxonomy): Bacteria > Pseudomonadati > Pseudomonadota > Gammaproteobacteria > Enterobacterales > Morganellaceae > Xenorhabdus > Xenorhabdus sp. PB61.4. The sequence continues at coordinate 29,323 of NZ_CAWQJR010000153.1, read as the reverse complement.
AGTTAGAAGGTGAAGGAAGTAATTTTTAGCGAGAAATTTCTTTAATCATAATATGCAGTGTGCTTTGCTGTTTAGGGCTGGTGAATATAATATCTCTGTACCATGTCATGCCATTTTTTTCATAGAATTTTCGCGCCTTCTTGTTACTTTCCAGCACTTCCAGCCAAAGCCATTTTTGACCTTGTTCTTGTCCTAATTTTTCAACATAGTCAAACATCTGTTGACCATAATTTTGCCCGGTCAGGTGTGGCAGCAGATAGAGTTTATGTAAATACAATCCTGTTAATTCACTATCCGGAATAGTTTTATTTACAGCTATTTTTATAAATCCAATAGGACGGTTAGTCTCGGCAATGAACCATTTATGATTCGGGGTATTGAGCGAACTCGCTATGCTTTCTGGTGAACTCTCTTCGGCAATATATTCTTCCAATTCATCTTTATCATTCCATAATTGAGAAAAATGAAAACGATAACTTTCTTCAAGCATTTGGGATAATTGTTGTGGCTCTTTTATTGTGGCTTTCCGAATGGTTAACATAAATCATCTCCTAGTTATAAGGAATTAAATGATTACCAGATATTGTATTTATTAGTTTTTCACCTTCTTGCCATTCCCCATAACCTGCAGCTGTGTGGATATGGCCTGCTCCAGATAAAACAATGAGTTCGGTCTTCCAGGATCTAGCCAAAGAATGAGCTTTTTCTAGCGATAAAAATTCGTCGTTATCGCTGCAAACTAATGTTGTAGGAAAAGGCAGAGGTATCTTTGGTAAAGGGCGTTGAATATGAAGTTCCGGTGGGGCATCAGGGCTATCAATATCAGCAGGAGCAACAAGTAATGCGCCTGTTACTCTGTTACAGCTTTTTTCTTTTGCCCATTGAGTTATGGTGACTGCTCCACAGCTATGCCCAATAAGAAAGATTTCACCGGAGGTTTTTTCAATAGTTTCATGAAGTCGATATAACCACTTTTCTCTGATGGGAGATAGCCAGTTATCTTGCTGGACTCTGATAACATTTTGATATTTTCTTTCCAGATGGGACTGCCAATGGTCTGGCCCGGAATTCGTATACCCCGGTACGATTAAGTAGGTTTTAGTTGCCATTTAATGATGCTATCTCGTGTTGTATTTGGTTTTTTTATATCCTAAGTATGCTACCACAGTGCTAAAAATGTACTATCAAATCACCCAGTAGAATCGAATGAAAATAAAGAAATTTTGATAGAACGTATTGATGATTGATTTCGAAAATTTATGATTTTTTCTGCGGGGATTTGAGCGGAAGGAAATAAAAAAACGGCGATAAAAAATTATCGCCGTTTTTTAAGATACGAGTTTGTCAGATTAAATCAGTTTTGTGATTGTACTGATTTAACATTTTGCGCCAGCCAATCAGCAACGCGCTGTTTCTGCTCATCTGTCAGCCACATACCCAGTTTAGTACGACGCCAGATTGCATCATCCAGCTGAGTAACCCACTCATGTTCGACCAGATAACGCAGTTCAGCTTCATACAGCCCATAACCGAAGAATTCACCCAAATCTGCCAGCTCTTTCGCATCACCCAGAATGATATTGCTGTTGCTGCCGTAAGTGCGGGAATAGCGGCGTGCAATGCCTTCTGGCAACCAGTCATAACGCTGGCGAAGTAAACGGGCATATCCATCACGGTCTTGGCCTTCCAGCTCGCCGCCGGGCAATTTACCATTTTTCGTCCACGCCTGACCGGCGTTTGGATAGTACTGTGCCAGTTTATCCATCGCATGTTCTGCGAGTTTACGGTAAGTTGTCAGTTTGCCGCCGAAAACGGATAGCAACGGAGTCTGGCCCTGCTCATCCTGTACATCCAGTGTATAGTCACGGGTAATGGCTTGTGGTGAATCTGATTCATCATCACACAGCGGACGTACACCGGAGTAAGTCCAAACGACATCAGCACGGTTAAGTTGTTTTTTGAAATGGTCGTTATAAACTTTCAGCAGATAATCGATCTCTTGATCGTCAATTTTAACGTCTTTTGGATCGCCTTTATATTCAACATCCGTTGTGCCGATGATGGAGAATTCATCATTCCACGGGATCACAAACACGATGCGGTTATCTTCGTTTTGCAGGATATAAGCCTGAGGTTCGTCATGAACACGTGGTACAACGATGTGGCTGCCTTTGATAAGGCGAATACCATAAGGTGATTTCAGTTGCAGGCCATTATCAAAGAAATTCTTAACCCACGGGCCAGTTGCGTTAACCAGACCTTTTGCCCGCCATGTTTTGCTCTCACCGGTGACGAGATCTTTAGCTTCTACCATCCAGTGATCATTTTCACGCCACGCACGGGTGACCTGAGTACGGGTACGGACTTCACCGCCATGTTTCTGGACTTCCTGCGCATTCAGGACGACCAGACGTGCATCATCAACCCAGCAGTCAGAGTATTCAAAACCACGGTTAATCGAGGATTTAAGCACTGAATTGGCGCCGAATTTCAGCCCTTTACTGCTCGGTAAACTCACACGTTTGCCCAAGTGATCATAAAGGAACAGGCCAATGCGGATCATCCAGGCCGGACGCAGGTGTGGCTGGTGTGGGAGGCGAAAACGCATTGGGAATGCAATGTGAGGTGCAAGTTTTAATAAGACTTCACGCTCCGCCAGTGCTTCACTGACCAGACGGAACTCGTAGTGCTCCAGATAGCGCAGGCCACCGTGGATCAGCTTAGAACTGGCTGATGAGGTCGCACTGGCTAAGTCCTGACCTTCTAACAGCAGGACTGACAGTCCACGGCCAGCAGCATCAGCCGCAATACCAGCGCCGTTAATTCCGCCGCCAATTACAATCAAGTCTTTGGTTTCCATTGCATACCCTCTGAAATGTTCGAAACAGTTCTTTAATGTTCGTTTTCGCTCAGGGATTGTAATCAAAATTTCATCAATCGCCAACCATTTACCAGAAAAAAACATATTTGCGTGATGCAGATAACAAATCGTTATCATATATATAAGATTAATAAGGAAATTGTGAGAGGCAAATTTGAGTTCACTCGTTATTGCAGGGTTATGAAGGGAAAGGACTGAGATGATGGCTGGGAGTAATTGACCGGGGAAAAAGAATCCGCCTGAAAACAGGCGGATTCTAAATAGAATGTCTTCAATCTGAAGCCAGTTCTAACACGATTCTGGCTTAATATTATTCTGATCTAACACAATTCCAGCTTAACACTATGCTGTTCAATGATTTTTTGCAGGCCGGAAGGTGGTTCTTTATCGGTAAACAGAAAATCAATCAGGTTCATATTACCAAGATTAACCATCGCGCTACGGCCAAATTTCGAATGGTCAGCAACCAGCATGACACAGCGGGAATTCTCAATAATTGCGCGTTTGGTTCGAACTTCATGGTAATCGAACTCTAACAGAGAGCCATCAAAGTCAATGCCACTGATACCGAGAATACCGAAATCGAGGCGGAACTGGGAGATAAAATCCAGAGTGGCTTCGCCAATAATGCCACCATCACGGGAACGGACTTCCCCTCCGGCCAGAATCAGGCGGAAATCTTCCTTTCCCATCAGCAGGGTTGCGACGTTGAGATTATTGGTAACAATACGCAGATCCTGATGATTAAGTAAGGCATGGGCGACTGCTTCGGGTGTAGTACCGATATCAATGAACAGGGTTGCACCATTTGGGATTTGGGTAGCAACCTGCTGGGCAATGCGTGCTTTTTCATCTGACCACATAATCTTGCGGTCATGATAGGCTGTGTTGACAGAGCTGGAAGGTAAAGCTGCACCACCGTGATGACGCTGGATCTTATTTTTGTCGGCCAGTTCGTTCAAATCACGTCGGATTGTTTGTGGGCTGACATCAAAGTGCTCGACCAGTTCTTCAGTGCTGACATAGCCCTGAAGACGTACCAGCTCGATTATTGCATCATGTCGCTGAGTTTGCTTCAAAACATTCCCCTAATTTTACCTAAATTTATTATAATTAACTGATTTTAATTGGAATATTATTGATTCTTTGGTTTGCGTAAATTGTCCCATAACCCCATCAGTAACCCGATAATTAAGCCTGAAAAGTGGGCTGCATTGGCAATGTTAAGAGAAAACATATTGAAATAGCCAACAAATAACCAGATGACTGAAATTGCGATAAGCCCTCTGGGGGCACTGAGTCCTTTTTGGGGTGACATTTCGCCGCTCAGCCAAACATAGCTGATTAAAGCGTAAACTACACCGGAAAGCCCACCAAAATGCGAGCCACTGAACAACGATTGTGCCCAGCCACTGAAAATGGCAGAAACTATTGTGATTTCAACAAGCTTTCCGGTATTAATGTTCCTTTCAACCTGACTGCCGAAATACCACCACAGCACAAGATTGAACAGAATATGCAATAACGAAAAATGTAATAAAGCAGGGCTAAGCCAACGCCATAGTTCCAGATATTGTTCTTTGTTAGGCCATGCCAGCAAGCTCATAACCTCATTAACCCCAGCCAACTGCATCCAAAAGTAGACCAGAATACAGAGAGCAGAAATGGTGATAGTTAATGGGCCGGACTGGCTTTTCAGTGTATTCCAGTTCAGGTTACTTTCGTATTTCAGCGGCGTACTTGTTTTACCTGCCTGCCAGCTGGCAGCCTGATAGCGCTCATTGAGCGGGTCTCGGGAAAACTGATTAAGCTCCTGCTGAACAGCACTTAATTGTTTTTCATCTTCCAGCCACAGTTCAACCACATGTGGTTCATCGGTCTGGCGGATGGTCAGGTGAATGCCCTGTGTCGCCATATAATCAATAAAGGCCTGAGCCAGTCTTGGGTTATGGATTGAAGTTACATGGATCATTGTGCGTATTATTCACCTTAAATTAGGGTTATACCCGTCGTCTTTCGAGTTGCCTCTTTGTTGGCTGCGTTCACTCACCCCAGTCACATAGTTACCTATGCTCCTGGGGTTCATTCCCTTGCCGCCGCGATGCAACTCGAAATCCATAGGGTATAGAGGTACAGATGCCCGTTACTCAGCATGAACGGCATGAGGATAATCTTTTTTCCATACTTCAAAACCGCCATTAACACTGTATACGGTTTCAAAACCGATATTTATCAGATACTGTGCGGCTCCCTGACTGCTATGGCCGTGGTAGCACATCACCATAACCGGCTGATCAAAATCGGCCTCTTGCAGGAGTTGATTGATAGTTTCATTAGTCAGATGAAATGCACCTGTTACATGCCCGGCACGGAAACTCTGTGGATCACGGATATCCACCATCAGAGCACTTTTATCTAGCCAGTTCTGGTAGGCTTGTTCAGGGCTTATTGTTTGAAAATGTTCCATAAACACTCAGTTTTGTTTCTTAAAATTTCGTTTTAAGGTGTCAGTTTCTTAAAAATGTTACTTTATGACTTTATTGCCTTCCCAATGACAGAATTGGGAAGGCATGACTAAAGATATAAAGAACAAAAAATAATGGGTTAAAATCAGTAGTAAGAGTGTTCGCCACGCTGATGTTCTGTCAGGTCTTTAACGCCTTTCAGCTCAGGGAACATCTGTAACAGCTGTTTTTCGATCCCCTCTTTCAGGGTGACATCGACCATCGAACAACCGTTGCATCCACCACCAAATTGCAGGATGGCATAACCTTCATCCGTGATTTCCATCAGGCTGACACGGCCACCATGACCTGCGAGCTGTGGGTTAATCTGTGATTGTAGAGTGTATTCAACGCGCTCAATCAGTGGCGCATCGTCAGCTACCTTGCGCATTTTTGCGTTTGGTGCTTTCAGGGTCAGCTGGGAGCCAAGCTGGTCAGTCACAAAATCGATAACCGCCTCTTCCAGAAAAGGCGCACTGATTTCATCAACATAGGCAGAAAGTTGGTCAAATTTCAATTCGGTGTCAGTGGCTTCAACAGCATCAGGTGGGCAATAAGAAACACCGCATTCTGCTGTCGGCGTTCCTGGATTAATGACAAAAACGCGGATTTGTGTACCGGGTTCTTGATTTGCCAGTAGCTTGGCAAAGTGCGCTTGCGCTGCTTCAGTAATATTAATCATGTCATTTGCTCAATAGTTGACTGTTATAGTTGGTTATAATACGCCCATTCATAAAGGAACTACAAGGTTCGGCATATTGCCCAGGTTTGCACGGAACGGGCACCAGCACGAATTAACAACTGTGTGGCTTCATGCAGAGTGGTTCCCGTGGTGATCACATCATCGAAAATGACAACATGTTGATCGGTAAAATCGCCACGCAATTGAAAGGCATGCTTAAGATTGGTTTTCCTTTGGGCGGCAGATAAGCCCCGTTGTGTGAGTGTAGCACGTGTGCGTTGCAAAAGATTAGGCTGATATTGGCATCGCAACCAGCGTGCTAATGGCCTGATGATAAGCTCAACCTGATCAAACCCCCGTTGCCAGCGTTTCTGACGGTACAGAGGAATACCGAGTATGCAGTCCGGCTTAATCCAGAGTCCTTCACGATAGCCCTGCAACCAGTGCAGAAGAAATATGCGCGCCAGAACTGCGGCGAGCTGGGGGGTACTATGATATTTATAGCGCCGGATAAGCTGACTTAAAGGGGGAGCATAATCAGTAACCGCGATCATTTGTTGCCAGAGTGGCGGCTCCTTCAGGCAGCGGCCACAGGGTAAATCACGAGAACTGGCAGGCAGAGAACAGCGTGGACAAACGTTCGCAAGCCGTTTCAGGTTTTGCCAGCAGATGTGGCATATTCCATGATGAGCGAAATACAAACTTTGATGGCATAGCCAACAGTACCCAACCATTGTTAGCATGGTTTTTGTGAACATCGCTTTCTTCCTTGATAAAAAATTCCTGAGAGTAAATAAGGTGAGAATAACAATGGATAAGTTGTTTTGGCAGACTTTAGGCGAAGCTCCTCGTGATCTTGTGATGCTGCACGGATGGGGGCTGAACGCTGAGGTCTGGCGTTCAGTGGAAACACGATTAGCTTCGCATTTTCGTTTACATTTAGTGGATTTACCGGGATACGGGCGCAGTCAGCCGTATCCGGCTATGACACTGAAAGAGATGGCTGATACGGTATGGCAACAGGCGCCAGAAAATGCCTTATGGCTGGGATGGTCGCTGGGAGGGCTCATTGCCAGCCAGATTGCGTTAGATAATCCTGATAAAGTGGCGGGTTTAATCACAGTAGCCTCATCACCAAAATTCAGTGAAGACGGCGATTGGCCGGGGATCAAGCCTGCGGTTCTGAGTGCATTCAAGCAGCAGTTGAGTGAAGACTTTCAGAAGACGGTTGAGCGTTTTTTAGCATTGCAGACTTTGGGCACAGACAGTGCCCGTCAGGATGCACGTTTACTGAAATCAGTGGTATTGAGCCTGCCGATGCCGACAGTCGAAGTGCTCAATGCCGGGCTGGAAATTCTGCGCACTGATGATTTAAGAAGTGAGCTGGCACAGCTTCAGCTTCCTTTCCTGCGTATCTATGGTTATCTTGATGGTTTGGTACCACGTAAGATTGCTGCCTTGCTTGATAGTGAATGGCCGCACACCCGTTCTGTGACTATGCGTCATGCGGCACATGCGCCTTTTATTTCCCATCCGGATGAATTTGTCGATCTATTGATAGCGTTTGCGGGCAGCGGGAGTGAAGCCGGGTAATTTCAGCTATTGACTACTAATTACCCATAACATGGCTGTTATGGGTAGTTGATATTTATCTGACAGGATAAACTTCGGTGACAATTTCTGGTGTATTGACGATGGTATCGAGTATAGGGCAGTTACTTTCTACAAACTGAATAAAATCGCGGATTTCCTGTTCGGTATTATCTGCTTTTATATGAAATTTTGATGTGATTTTGGAAAAGCCGATTTTGGCGTTTTTATTCTTACCGGTGAAACCGTCGGTATCCAATTCTCCTTCCACATTGACCTGAATATCAATCAGGTTGATTTTATGTTTGCGGGCAAAACTTTTGGCCACAATACACTGACAGGCACCAAAAGCAGAAAGCAGTGCTTCCACAGGGTTCATGGCTTCATCTGTTCCGCCCAGATTTTTGGGTTCATCCACATGAAAGGTAAAACCTCGTGATGAACATTTCATTTTAAGATGACCAGCAGACTCTATTGTTGCAGCAAATAACTCTTTAGGCATTTGAGTATATCCTCAGGTTATTAATCGTTATGACAGAACTGCATATGAAATAATCAGGAAGTGGTTTTTATTCTTTAATCTATCACGATGGTTAAAAGAATTACTGTGCTAATGTTAACGAATTAGACGCTGGTCGAATGTAAACTCTAATTCTTTAACTGATTCAATGGATTTAGAAAATTTAGGGTGATTTGGATTGATAATGATGTTGTTTTCGTAAGGAACGATACAAGAAGGGATGATAAGGGCCGCATTTTCGGCAGCATTTAGCCAGTCACTGCCTATATCCATTGTCGAAGTAGGGGCTGGGTCACTTCTCCAGTCATCGGGGAGATAACGATGATCCAAATAGTCCACATCGGTATCTGCTAATTCAATAGAAAATAGTTGATATTCTTCAAGCAGACTTTCTTTTGTTGTATGAACGTACAATTCTAAAGTGGCAAGTGCGATAGAGCTGGAGGCATAAACTGCCCCATATCCTTTATGATTCCAGCGTCCGCCGAATCTTTTTGCACCATACCCCGTCCATGCTTCATGAGCATGAACGGATTTTACTAATCGGTAAAAAATCATGAAATGACCCCGTGTTCCAGCCGGCCGATGAGATCCATCACTTCAAGGGCACCACTTTCTGTCGAGAGAAGGGAAATAGGAGCTACATGACCTAAACCCTTCACAGGCTCTTTAAGCCAATGGTAGGCAGCTTCTTTATCACCATTGAAGAAAGTGATGGTTGCATCAAAGACGCGGACTAAACGGGCTATACGTTCACTTTCATCAGGTGAAAATGGGTGACCAGAACTTTTACGGCGTGCAACATTACGCTCATTGATACCAGCAATGCGAAGAATATCAGTTTTAGATATCTTTGAGTCTCGGTGAATATTATCCAGCACATCGAGTGGCAATCCGGCTTGTAAGGTTTTGATCAGATCGCTTCCTCGGTTTGCCGGCAGGCCGACAGAGCGCCAGAGCGCTTTATTACCGGTTGTATTACTTGGTACGTAGATTCTCATAAATCATTCCCCAAACAAGACAATTGTCATGTTAGTTATATGACATTTGTCTTGTTTGGGCAAGTTGCTTAAAGATGTTTAGAAGAAAGGAAGAGGGTTTGTTGCTGAATTAAGAAGATATAATCAGCATTTTATCATCGCCAGTTGATACGCTTTAACAGCACATCTCTGTGTTTCCGGGCACTGTTTACAGCTACCACTGAGGCAGGAGGAAATGTCTACTTCCTCCAGTTTACCCATCGTCACCAACTGATTGAGCATGGCTTCTACGATGGGCAGTGGTGCTGAAAACTGATGGCTCAGTGATCTGGCATCGGTGCGCCCATGAAGGGCGACCGTATCGCGGATTTGCAGCAGACTAATCATGGCAACTCCTAGTGACAGCTACCGGAACAATCGCAGTTCCGGTCTCTGGTGCTATTGAATGTGATTGTGATTCTGCTGCGTGCACGGCGTAATCCGACAAACACAGCGACATTGAACAAAATGACCGCCAGAACAGTGAGCAGGCTGCTTTGTGGATGTGCGTAAAAGGTGGCAGCCTGATAAAACAGTACAGCCAGAGAATAGGCGACGTTTAATCCCCATAAAATTGAGAATGTCATCCAGCCACGACTGGTTTCACGGGCAATGGCACCCATCACAGAAACACAGGGCACATACAGCAGAACAAAGATCAGATAGCTGTAGGCCGCAACAGGAGAACCAAATTTAGCACTCATCACTCCCATTGAACTGCTGTCCATGTTGCCGTCGCCTTTACTGGCCTCAATCGGGTTGGACAGAGCACTCAGGGTGAGTGTCTCTTTCAGGCTGTCCCATGTTTCTGTTACTGAGCCTTTCAGTTCATCCAGCAGATTAAACTCATCCGGGTTGAATGGCTGTTTAGTGATGTTTTCTGCGGTATAAAGTGTATTCAGTGTTCCGACAACCACCTCTTTTGCCATCGCTCCGGTGATAAGCCCGACGGTTGCCTGCCAGTTATCAGAATGTACGCCAATAGGATGCAGGATCGGTGTAATGACTTTACTGACCGAAGCCAGCGCTGATTCATTGATATCGTCTACTGTCTTACCAGAGAAAGAAAAGCTATTGAGAGCACCGATAAGCATACTGGCTGCGACAATCACTTTACCTGCACGGATCACAAATCCCTTCAGGCGTTGCCAGGTCTGGATTAATAGCGTTTTAGCATGAGGAACATGATAGACCGGCAGCTCCATGACAAAGGGGGATGCCTCACCACGCATAATGGTGTATTTGAGTAGCAGACCCGTCAGGATGGCAACGACAATACCGAGGATATACAAAGAGAAGACAATACTGGCACCATGTTTATTAAAGAATGCGGCGGCAAAAACGGCAAAAATAGCCAGACGTGCGCCACAAGACATAAATGGCGCCATCATGATGGTAATCAGCCTTTCACGCGGTGCATCCAGTGTTCGGGAACCCATCACGGAAGGAACATTACAGCCGAAGCCGACAATCAGGGGCACGAAGGATTTACCCGGTAATCCCAGAGACTGCATCAGCCTGTCCATCACAAATGCGGCTCTGGCCATATAGCCGGAGTCTTCAAGAAAAGAGAGAAACAGGTACATCATGCCGATCTGCGGAACCAATGGCAGCATGGTATTGATACCGCCTCCGATCCCTTGTGCAAGGAAAATGGTCAGCCAGCCGGGGAAGTGGAGGGTATAGCCGAGCCACTGCATACCATCAATGAAAATGGCAGAGGAAGCGCCATCAAAAATGGGCTGTAAAGCACCACCGATATTAATCGCCAGTACGAACATGAGATACATGACAAACAGAAAGACAGGTACGCCCAGCCAGCGATTGAGAATAACTTTGTCTATTGCCTGAGTCAGCTTATTGGGTATTGCTGACTCAACATCCGTGACTGCCAGGCACAATTTATTGATTGCCTGATAACGGGCATCTGCAATGATGAGTTCAGGTTCTTCAATCTGTTTTTGTTGCAGGCGAAGTTTACTTTCGGCCAATTGCGCCTGCGTCAGTTCTGAACGCTCAAAGCTGTATATATCCCCTTCCAGTATTTGCAGGCTGAGCCAGCGACGCTGTTGCAGATTGAAGTTTCTGCCAATCAGGTCAGCAAGGTTGTTGGCTTCCTGCAATAACGTATCGGGGTATTGCACCAGTACGGGACGTACAGGCTGGTGGTAGTGGTCAATGGCTTTTTTAAGCGTATCTATCCCTGTTGAGCGGGTAGAAACGAGCGGAATAACCGGGCAACCAAGATGTTGCTCCAGTGCTGCGATATCAATGTTGATATGCTGGCTTTTGGCGATATCCAGCATATTCAGGGCAATAATACAGGGAATACCAAGCTCAATGAGCTGTAATGAAAGGTAGAGGTTACGTTCCAGATTCGAAGCGTCAACGACATTGATGAACATATCGGCTTCGCTGCTCAGTATATAGTGACAGGCAATTTGCTCGTCAATTGAGGTTTGCTCGGAAATGGTTGTGAGAGAATAGGTACCGGGAAGATCGACAAGGTCTATTTGATGTTTTTGGGTGGAAAAATGCCCGGTTTTGCGTTCAACCGTGACCCCAGACCAGTTACCGACCCGTTGTCGGGAGCCTGTAAGTTGGTTGAATAAAGTGGTTTTCCCAGAATTAGGGTTACCGATTAAACCTATAGTTAATTGTTTCATCATACTTTTTACTGATCAGGAATAGTGTGCATCATTGCATTCAGTCTCAGGACTGTACCGCATCTGGACTTCATTCATTCCGCTGGATGTACTGCTAATGTGAGGAGCGCTAAGTCTTTTTTACGGAGAATAAGGTTGACTCTGCGTGTTTCTATTTGAATGGGATCTCCTAAAGGTGCAACCCGGATAACCTGAAAAGTAGAACCGGGTAACATCCCCAGAGACAATAATTTTTGCCTGTATGCGCGATTTATCTGTGGGAAGAACCCCAGAATTTTATAGCTTTGATTTGGAGTCAGTGACATATAACACTCCGTTAAAACTCAAAAGACAGTGATTATGAGAATGATTATCCTCAATAAAGCGAAATTCACAAGGAAAAAGTATATTGGTTATTTTAGATTAAAGCGCTAATGAGAATAATATGCAATACCAATATCATCTATTTATCACTGAATAATGACGGAATAAATTGATATTAATCAATTTAATGGGGATTTAATCAAAAATTAAAGTTATGTAAAGAATATCTGAAAGGAATTAATAACAAGCTCCAATAAGAAATGGAGCTTGTTGTTATATATTTTTCTATTAATTTTTCGGTGGATAAAGAAGATCATTTAATGCTACTGAGACACGGGCATCATCCTGACGTTCACTCCAGCCTGTTGAGTCGTATACCCACCATGCTTCCACTTTTAATTCATAGAAACGGCGTATTGCATTGCCATGATAATCAGCAATCGGGCGGGATTTTTTCTTTCTGATATTCTCATCCGGGTAAGTTTTCAGGAAAAAGTAGTCATAGGTTTCCTGTAGTTCATCGTCGGGAACCTGACGGGCATGACCGATGAACTGAGAGCCAGCGAGTATCAGCGATGAATCAGGCGCGGTGATGCTGCTGTATATTGTACCGCTGACCCGAGGGTTGATAAGTAGCTCCTGAGAATGGCGGGTATCCTGTTTTGAATACCAGATTAAACTTAATGGATTATATTTAGGAATATAAAAGAGTGTGGATGACCAAACTGATTCGGCATTCGGATCATGAGTGGCAAGGTTGAAGAATCTTATATTGCTGAGTAAGTCAAAACTGCTTTGGATATATTTATTCATAAATTATTCCTTAACAATTTGAGTTTATTATCTGTATTTATAATTATTTAAACGACTTATGGTTACTATTAATAATAGTGATTGAATTTTCGCAACAGATTATATTAAGTATTAATGAAGACAGGCAGTGATTTCTCCTATTTAAATTTATTAGATCGGCAATAAATTGCAGTGTGATGATGAAAATAGTATTGATTTATTAAGGTATTTTATACCTGACAGAACTGGCTTAATTAAGCCAGTTCTGAAAGTACATTACCGCAGGATATTAACGTTTTTTACCAAAAGCGGCTGCCAGAGCATCACTCATGGCACTATTAGTTAATTGTGCGGAACCGGATGAACGCAAATTCTGGCGGCTTTTGCCATTTCGGTTACGTTCCTGGCGGTTATTTCCCTGAGCGTTATTACGGCGGGCCGGAGCTTCTCCCGGCTGCTCATCAAGGCGCATTGTCAGGGCAATACGTTTGCGGTTCAGGTCAACATCCATCACCTTTACTTTCACGATATCGCCCGTTTTCACTACTGTGTGTGGATCTTCCACGAATCGATCGGAAAGGGAAGAAATATGTACCAGTCCATCCTGATGTACACCGATATCAACAAACGCACCGAAGTTGGTGACATTAGTAACAGTACCTTCCAGAATCATACCTGCACGCAGGTCATTCATTGTCTCCACACCGTCGGCAAACGTGGCGGTCTTGAACTCAGGGCGAGGGTCGCGTCCCGGTTTTTCCAGCTCTTTCAGAATGTCGGTGACCGTCGGGATACCGAATTTTTCCGTGGTAAAATCCTGAGCCTTCAAATCGCGTAAAGCCGCTGGGTTACCCATCAGTTCCGGTAAAGTCTGCTCTGTTGTAGCCAGAATTTTTTCAACGACCGGGTAGGATTCTGGGTGGACGGTAGAAGCATCCAGCGGGTTATCACCCTGATTAATCCGCAAGAAGCCCGCACATTGCAGGAATGCTTTTGGCCCGAGGCGGCGAACTTTCAGCAGCTCTTCACGGTTGTTGAAACGACCGTTTTCATCACGCCAGGTGACGATATTCTGGGCGACAGAGCGGCTCAGACCTGCAACCCGGGTCAGCAGAGAAACAGATGCAGTATTCAGATCAACACCAACACTGTTTACACAGTCCTCAACCACGGTATCCAGTTTTTTGGCAAGCTGAGTCTGGCTGACATCGTGCTGATACTGACCAACACCAATGGATTTTGGCTCGATTTTAACCAGTTCCGCCAGTGGATCCTGAAGGCGACGGGCAATAGAAACCGCTCCACGCAGTGAAACGTCCAGATCAGGGAATTCCTGAGCTGCCAGTTCTGAAGCAGAATAAACGGATGCACCGGCTTCACTGACAATGACTTTCTGTGCAGTAACGGCAGGATACTGTTTCTGAACGTTGGCAAAGAAGCGTTCGGTTTCACGGGATGCCGTGCCATTACCAATAGCGACCAGCTCAACGTTATGTCTGGTGCACAGCGCTGCAACCGCTGCGGCTGCTTTATTTTCCTGCCCCGTGTGCGGGTAGATGGTATCTGTAGCCAGCAATTTACCGGTTGAGTCCACGACAGCAACTTTCACACCTGTTCTCAGACCCGGATCCAGACCCATTGTGGAACGCATACCCGCAGGAGCCGCCATCATCAGGTCATTCAGGTTACGGGCGAAGACGTTTATCGCTTCGTTTTCTGCTTTTTCGCGCAGCGTACCCATTAACTCTGTTTCCATATGCAGCAGAATTTTGATCCGCCATGTCCAGTTCACGACAGCCTTGCGCCAGCTATCAGCCGGTGCGCTGTTCAGACGCAGGTTCAGGTGGTCAGTGATAATCTGCTCGCAGTAACTTTCTTTAGGGGCTTCTTCAAACTGGGGATCGGCATTCAGGGACAGTTGCAGGATGCCTTCATTACGTCCGCGGAACATCGCAAGAGCGCGGTGCGAGGGAACAGAGGAGATAGCTTCATGATGATCGAAGTAATCGCTGAACTTAGCGCCTTCTTCCTCTTTACCTTCAACGACTTTGGCAGTCAGGTGGGCATTTTTCCACAGGTACTCACGTACTTTTACCAACAGAGACGCATCTTCAGAAAAACGCTCCATCAATATATAGCGGGCGCCATCCAGGGCGGCCTTGGTGTCTGCAACATCGTTGTCAGCATTAACATAAGCAGCAGCGGCAGATTCCGGTTCTTGCTGCGGGTCTTGCCACAACAGGTCTGCCAGTGGCTCCAGCCCGGCTTCAATCGCAATTTGCCCACGGGTACGGCGCTTAGGTTTATAAGGAAGATAGAGATCTTCCAGTTCGGTTTTGCTGAGCGTGCTATTAATGGCTTCAGCCAGTTCACCCGTCAGTTTACCCTGCTCTTCGATAGATTTCAGGATAGTCTGGCGGCGGTCTGACAGTTCGCGCAGATAACCAAGACGGCTTTCAAGCTGGCGAAGCTGGGTGTCATCAAGACCTCCGGTAGCTTCTTTACGATAACGAGCAACAAAGGGAACGGTGTTTCCTTCATCAAGTAAAGTAATAGCAGCCAGAACTTGTTGGGGCTGAGCCTGTAACTCACCGGCAATAATTCGACTTAAAGATTCATTCATAGTCTATTTTCTTCAACTTTCTCTGCGCCTGTAGATATCAGCAGATATCCGCAGACAGGGCCAGATTCATCATTTAACTGGATGCTGGCAGGGTTCAAACTTGGCTCCATTATATACGTACAGAGCGCAATAATTTCCAGTTTCTATATTTCGTCTTTCAAGTGGCCTCTTTGTTGGCTGCGCCGCATCTTGAAATCCATTGTGTATATGCCTTCTATCTTTCTTTCGGTTGCCCGTTTTGTTGCGAGGACTGAACCACCGCAGTGACTGATTATTTTCTGCTGTGATGCGACTCGGAATTTAACAGGTATAGCATAATATTTCTGTCATGTTGCGATGGAACTCATCGAATATCTGCCCGGTTAAGATATAGTACTGCGCCATTAATCATATTTTCTCAAGTGAGTTTTTCATGGGCAAAAGTAACTATATTACCCGAGAGGGCTGGCAGGCGCTTGATCAGGAACTGAAATACCTTTGGAAAACTGAGCGCCCACAAGTTACTCAGGCTGTCTCTGATGCGGCTGCATTAGGAGATCGTTCAGAAAACGCAGAATATATTTATGGTAAAAAAAGGTTAAGGGAAATTGACCGTCGCGTGCGTTTTTTATCTAAAAGACTGGATGTCTTGCAAATTGTAGACCCTGATCCGCGACAGGAAGGAAAAGTTTTTTTTGGGGCATGGGTTAAAGTCGAAAACGAAAAAGCCGAAGAATATATTTTCCGTCTGGTGGGACCGGATGAGTTTGATCCGGCCAAAAAATGGATTTCCATTGATTCGCCGGTGGCAAGAGCGCTACTTGGCAAACGGGTTGATGATGAAGTGACTGTAATGACGCCGAATGGTCTGGCGGTTTACTGGATTCTGGAAATCCGTTATCAGCCACCGGAAATATAAAAGCAGTAGGTGTAAATCAGGGAGCAAGGAAAACAGGGATGAAAAACAGAAACATAAGTAATTATTGCCAATATTGCAAATATTCTTAAAATACATGGCGTTAGTGTTATTTTAAGGCATGGATTTTCTGTAAGAATGATGGATATTGCGGGCATGGAGCATCTTGGGAGCTGACACATGCAAGAGAGTTATAAAATACTTGTTGTTGATGATGATATGCGTTTGCGAGTATTGCTGGAACGCTACTTATCGGAGCAGGGTTTTCAAGTTCGTTGTGTTGCAAATGCAGAGCAGATGGACCGCTTATTGACCAGAGAATCTATTCAATTGATTGTACTGGATTTAATGTTACCGGGAGAAGATGGGCTTTCAATCTGTCGCAGATTAAGGAGTCAGAATAACCCGATCCCTGTCATTATGATATCTGCGAAAGGGGAAGAAGTTGACCGGATTGTCGGTCTGGAAATCGGAGCGGATGATTATCTGGCAAAGCCCTTTAATCCACGGGAATTACTGGCACGTATCCGGGCAGTGTTGCGCAGGCACTCTAATGAATTATCTGGCGCACAGACACCGGATAATGCCGTCGTGACGTTTGGTAAATTTAAACTGGATCTCGGGACGCGAGAAATGTTCCATAAAGATGAACAACTATCCCTGACCAGTGGTGAATTTTCTGTACTGAAAGCACTGGTGTCCCATCCCCGTGAACCGTTATCGCGGGATAAGCTGATGAGTCTGGCCCGTGGCAGGGAATACGGTGCAACGGAACGTTCTATTGATGTGCAGGTTTCCCGTCTGCGCCGTCTGCTTGAAGAAGATCCGGCACATCCCCGCTATATCCAGACTGTTTGGGGGTTGGGATATGTTTTCGTTCCTGACGGTAACCAAGCATAAATCGTAATAAGGTGCCTCATAAGGAATAATTGGAAGTACGTTATGAAAAAGTTCAGGCTCTCACTGCATCATAAATTCTCCCGTGCTCTGGTTTGGGCACTGGCGATGCCGTTGAGCAGCCTGATGATCAGTTATCTGTCTGCCACCATGCTGGCAAGGCGGGAAGGCATCTCATTTATTACCGTATTCCCGTATATCCTGATCAGCACACTATTGTCAGTATTATTTGTTGCCGCAATGTGCTGTCTTTACCTTCGGGCACAAAGGCGTCCTCTGGCCGCCATACAGCAGGCAATCATCAGGACAGGAAAAGGGAAAATCATTACCCCATTACCTGAATCGGGAACATCCGGCACCCGGTCGGTTATCCGTGCCTTTAATCAAATGTCGGTGGCGCTTAAGTCGTTGGAGGATGATCGGGCTATTTTTATAGCCGGTCTCAGCCATGATTTACGTACTCCGCTGACACGGATACGGCTGGCGATGGAGTTGATTGGCGGAGAAAATGATTTCCTTTGTGAATCCGTGAATCAGGATATTGAAGAGTGTAATGCAATTATTAGCCAGTTCATCGATTATCAGCGGGCCGGGCAGGATACGGCAAAAATTCGTTGTGAGTTAAATCAGCTCATTGAGGAAGTGATGAGAGCAGAAAAGGCGGCGATTGCAGATAACCTGTCAGTTATTCCGGTTTTCATTATGGCCGACCCTCTGTCAGTGAAGCGTGTACTGGCGAATATGCTCACTAACGCTCAGCGTTATGGTAATGGATGGATCGGCATCAGCAGTGGAAAAACTGAAAAATTCGGCTGGTTACAGGTGGAAGATAATGGCGCTGGTATCACAAAGGAAGACATTGATATTTTGTTCCAGCCTTTCAGGCAGGGAAAAGCGCATAACATGAATAACCGCCATAATCACAGGGGCGTTGGGCTGGGGCTTGCTATTATCCGCCGTATCATCGACATGCATGACGGATATCTTGATGTGGGCAGAAGTGAAAAAGGAGGCTTATCCATTCGCGCTTATATCCCACTAGCGGCTGATTCCTAAGTTGCTCATTCTGAACCACTGTCATAAAAATGTCATAATTCGTACATTTTGCTGTCATCAAAGTGACTTATTTTTCCCTCCAGAATCATCTTTTTATACTCGGTAAACTTCAAGTTTCAACGGGTAATATGGGGCGAGTCCTTATATCTCCCCGCATATTGAAGTTGAATTGGTGTAAAACCAAACTACTAACAGTTGTTTTTGATGAATGATGTGTCTCTTAGCGGAGGGTGTATGAAACCAGTGCGTCTCACTGTAGTAGGTATGATGGCAGCAGCATCAGCTATGGTATCTGTCTCTTCATTTTCAGCAACCAACCTGACAGGAGCCGGAGCGACTTTTCCGGCACCGATATATACCCAATGGGCTGATTCCTACCAAAAAGAAACCGGCAACAAAATCAATTATCAGGGAATTGGCTCTTCGGGTGGCGTAAAACAGATCATCGCTGGCACGGTTGATTTTGGTGCTTCAGATGCACCTCTCACCGATGAAAAACTGGCATCTGATGGTTTATTCCAGTTTCCGACTGTGATCGGTGGCATTGTGTTGGCAGTGAACCTTCCGAATATCAAATCGGGCCAACTGGTGTTGGATGGTAAAACGCTGGGAGACATCTATCTCGGTACCATTAAGAAATGGAATGATCCCGCCATTGCGCAACTGAATCCGGATCTTAAACTGCCTGATCAGGATATTGCCGTTATTCGTCGTGCCGATGGCTCCGGGACTTCATTTGTCTTTACCAGTTATCTCTCCAAAGTAAATAGTGACTGGAAAGCAAAAGTCGGTGCCGGTTCTACCGTGAAATGGCCGACCGGGCTGGGCGGTAAGGGCAATGATGGCATTGCCGCATTTGTTCAGCGTTTACCCGGTTCTATTGGCTATGTTGAATATGCCTATGCGAAACAAAATAACCTTGCTTATACCGGATTGATTACCGCTGACGGAAAGACGGTTTTTCCCACTGAGGCCAATTTCAGTGCGGCGGCAAAAGGTGCTGACTGGAGTAAAAGTTTCGCACAGGATCTGACTAATCAGCCGGGCGAAAATGCGTGGCCAATTACGTCAACGACATTCATCCTTATCCACAAACAGCAGAAAAATGGCGCAAATGGTGCAGAGGTTCTGAAGTTCTTCGACTGGGCTTATGAGAAAGGAGGCCGACAGGCGAAAGCGCTGGATTATGCCGTGTTGCCGCAGGATGTGATCAAACAGGTACGTGCAGCATGGAAAAGCAATATAAAGGATGAGCATGGCAATGCTCTGTACTAGCTCTTTGGCGAGTGGAAACTGATAACTCAAATGGGAATTGAACGCATGGCAGAACATAAAGCCGATGACCAAACCAGTTTGCAAAAAGCCCCGGGCAGGTATGGCGATATCATTTTCAGTGTACTGGTCAGGCTGTCTGCGCTGATGACGTTATTCCTGCTGGGAGGGATCATCATTTCGTTGTTTGTTGCTTCCTGGCCGAGTATGCAGCAGTTTGGAATGGCTTTCCTGTGGCAGAAAGACTGGGATGCACCGGCAGAGATCTTTGGCGCACTGGTGCCGATTTACGGCACATTAATCACCTCGCTCATTGCCCTGATTATTGCCGTTCCGGTGAGTTTTGGTATCGCGCTGTTTTTGACCGAACTGGCTCCAAACTGGCTGAAACGGCCACTTGGTGTGGCAATCGAGTTACTGGCGGCCATTCCCAGTATTGTTTATGGCATGTGGGGGCTGTTCGTGTTTGCCCCGCTTTTTGCCACCTATTTTCAGCAGCCTGTCGGTGCAGTGTTGTCGGGTATTCCCATTGTAGGGGAACTGTTTGCCGGCCCGGCTTTCGGTATCGGTATTCTGGCCGCGGGGATCATTCTTGCCATTATGATTATTCCCTATATTGCTTCTGTGATGCGCGATGTCTTTGAACAGACTCCGGTCATGATGAAAGAGTCGGCTTACGGCGTTGGCTGCACAACATGGGAAGTGATCTGGCATATCGTTCTGCCTTACACCAAAAATGGTGTCATCGGCGGCGTTATGTTGGGGCTGGGGCGGGCATTAGGGGAAACGATGGCGGTGACTTTTATTATCGGTAACACCTACCAGCTGGATAGCTTTTCGCTCTATATGCCGGGAAACAGTATCACTTCTGCACTGGCAAACGAATTTGCCGAAGCTGAGTCGGGCCTGCATACCTCTGCTCTGATGGAGTTGGGACTGATTTTATTTGTGATCACTTTTATTGTTCTCGCGTTGTCAAAACTGATGATTATGCGTCTGTCCAGAAATGAGGGGCGCTGAAATGGCGATGACTGATAAGCAGCGAACAAAGCGAACAAATAGTAGTGTTAGCTCAGAAGGCCATGCCAGCCGCAACCGGAGGCAAGTTTGGCGACGTCAGAAAAACCGTCTAGCCCTGTTTCTGTCTATGGCAACAATGGCATTTGGCCTGTTCTGGCTGGTCTGGATTTTAATTTCTACAATCACCAAAGGCATTGATGGTATGTCCGTGGCGTTATTTACTGAAATGACGCCACCGCCCAACAGCGAGGGAGGCGGGCTGGCAAATGCTATCGTCGGCAGCGGACTCCTGATTTTCTGGGCAACGGTATTTGGCACACCTTTGGGAATTATGGCGGGGATCTATCTGGCTGAATATGGCCGTCGCTCTTTGCTGGCTGAAATGGTTCGTTTTATTAACGATATCCTGCTTTCGGCCCCCTCTATTGTGGTAGGGCTATTTGTCTACACCATAGTGGTCATGAAGATGCAGCACTTCTCCGGTTGGGCAGGGATTATTGCGCTGGCTTTGTTACAAATTCCCATTGTTATCCGCACAACGGAAAATATGCTGAAACTGGTGCCGAATAACTTACGTGAAGCTGCTTATGCACTGGGAACACCGAAATGGAAAATGATCACGGCGATCACTTTAAAAGCCTCCATATCCGGCATTATTACCGGCGTCCTGCTGGCTATTGCCCGTATTGCCGGTGAAACTGCGCCTTTGTTGTTTACTTCCCTTTCTAACCAATTCTGGAGCACAGACCTCAGCCAACCCATTGCTAACCTGCCTGTCACCATTTTCAAATTTGCCATGAGTCCATTTTCGGACTGGCAGCAGCTGGCATGGGCCGGTGTTTTGCTGATTACCCTGTGTGTACTGTTGATTAATATTTTGGCTCGGGTTTTGTTTGCCAAAAAGAAATTTGCCGATAAGAAATTCTGAAACTGAAGAGAGAAGCTGTTGATGAATAAGGTTAATAATGATGTGGCAGGGAGTAAAATTCAGGTACGTGATCTGAACTTCTATTATGGCAAATTTCATGCCCTGAAAAATGTGACGTTAGATATTGCGCAGAATAAAGTGACCGCTTTTATCGGCCCTTCAGGATGTGGCAAGTCAACTTTGTTGCGCACCTTTAACAAAATGTATGAATTGTACGGAGAACAGAGGGCGGAAGGTGAGATCCTGCTTGATGGGACAAATATTCTGGCCGATAAACAGGATATAGCTTTACTGCGGGCTAAAGTGGGGATGGTTTTCCAGAAGCCGACACCTTTTCCGATGTCGATTTACGACAATATTGCGTTTGGAATCCGTTTGTTTGAAAAACTCCCAAGAGCTGAAATGGATGAACGGGTGCGATGGGCACTGACGAAAGCTGCATTGTGGAACGAAACAAAAGATAAGCTGCATCAGAGCGGTTATAGCCTGTCAGGAGGCCAGCAGCAGCGTTTGTGTATTGCCCGAGGTATTGCCATTCGTCCGGAAGTTTTATTGCTGGATGAACCCTGCTCGGCCCTCGACCCGATTTCTACGGGGCGTATTGAAGAGCTTATCAGTGAACTGAAAGCGGAATATACCGTTGTGATCGTGACTCATAATATGCAGCAGGCAGCACGTTGTTCTGATTATACGGCTTTTATGTACTTGGGTGAGCTGATTGAATTCAGTGACACTGACATCTTGTTCACCACACCCAAAATGAAACAGACCGAAGATTACATTACCGGTCGTTACGGTTGATACAGGCAGAAATGGGGTAGCTAAAGATGGATAATCTGAATTTCGGCAGGCATATCTCCGGCCAGTTCAACGCTGAACTGGAACATATCCGTACTGAACTTATGGCAATGGGCGGATTAGTGGAGGAGCAGCTTAGCAAAGCGATTCTGGCGATGCACAACCAGGATAGAGAGCTGGCTCAGCAGGTCATTGAAGACGATGAAAAAGTGAATATGATGGAAGTGGCAATAGATGAAGCCTGTGTTCGAATTATTGCCAAGCGTCAGCCGACGGCCAGTGATCTGCGCCTGATTATGGTTATCTCAAAAACCATTGCGGAGCTTGAACGCATTGGTGATGGCGCTAATAAAATCTGTCAGACCGCGCTGGAGCGGTTTTCTCAGCAGCATCAACCGTTGCTGGTCAGTCTGGAATCTTTGGGCTGGCATACCATCCGAATGCTGCATGATGTACTGGACGCCTTTGCTCGCATGGATTTGGCAGAAGCCATTCGTATCTATCGTGAAGACAAAAAAGTGGATCAGGAATATGAAGGCATTGTCCGCCAGTTAATGACCTATATGATGGAAGATCCGCGTACTATTCCAAGCATTATGACCGCACTCTTCTGTGCCCGCTCTATTGAGCGTATCGGCGATCGCTGTCAGAACATTTGTGAGTTTATTTTCTATTACGTAAAGGGGCAGGATTTTCGTCATATTGGTGGCGATAAACTGGAAGAGCTGCTGACAAAAGGTGAGTAATTTTTATTCCAAAATAATATAAATATAGTATTTTATATTATTTCATGTGCTATGCCGAAATTGATAGCTTTTGTTAAACAATAAACAATTATTGATAACAGGGGTGTCCAATGAAATACCGCAATCAATCTCGGCGTAATCAATCCCGAATAGCACTGACTGCATTACTGACCGGTCTGGTATTGGCTTCAGGTGTCGCTAAGGCAGATAAACTTGATGATATAAAAAAAGCAGGCACAGTTCGTATTGCGGTATTTGATAGTAACCCGCCTTTTGGTTTTATCGATCCTCAAACAAAAAAACTGGCAGGTTATGATGTGGATATCGCCAATGCCATTGCCAACGATCTGGGTGTAAAACTGGAACTGCGCCCGACCAATCCCGCTAACCGTATTCCACTCCTTTCATCCAAAAAAATTGATTTAATTGCCGCGAACTTCACGATTACCGATGAACGCGCAAAACAGGTGGATTTCTCCATTCCTTACTTTGCCACAGGGCAAAAATTTATTGCACGCAAAGGCGTTCTGACTAACCCGGACGATATCGCTAAACTGCGTATCGGGGCAGATAAAGGGACAGTACAGGAAATTACGTTGCGTGAACGTTATCCAACGACCAAAGTCATCTCTTATGACGATACTCCGCTGGCATTTGCTGCATTGAGAAATGGTAATGTTCAGGCGATCACGCAGGATGATGCCAAATTAGTTGGCCTG
The DNA here is from genome assembly GCF_963894935.1 of Xenorhabdus sp. PB61.4. NCBI lineage: Bacteria > Pseudomonadati > Pseudomonadota > Gammaproteobacteria > Enterobacterales > Morganellaceae > Xenorhabdus > Xenorhabdus sp. PB61.4. Next base: position 5,412 of record NZ_CAWQJR010000153.1, on the reverse strand, counting down.
CTGGCCAATGTGCCTGAGGCGCAAAAAGCAGATTTTGAAATCTCCCCTTTCAGTATTACCCGTGAATATCAGGCAGTAGCGGCTTCAAAAGGAGAAGCCCGCTTGGTTGATTCCGTAAACCAGACATTACTGAAACTGGAAAAAGAAGGCGAAGCAGAAAAAATTTATAACCGCTGGTTTGGCCCTGAAACAAAATCGGCTCAGCCGCGCGGTGATTTCAGATTTGCCCCGTTAAACAATCAGGCAGAGTAATAGATAGCACCTGAAATGACAGCGAAAGCCAGCCCCGTCTTTGCACGGGGCTGTGCCGTTTTGTGTTGAGATCCCCCATCGTCTTTCAGGTTGCCTCTTTGTTGGCTACGCTCACTCACCCCGAGTTCCCTTGCTGCTGCGATGCAACTCGAAATTCATAGGGTATAGAGTGAATATTATTAATGGTGAATATGTTATGTTTGAGCAATTTTTCGGCGAGCACTTACTGGCTCCTGAATATCTGCAATGGCTCTGGCAAGGGTTCCTGATTACGTTGTGGATCTCTGCCTGTACTATTGCTTCCTCTACCTTATTAGGTTTTGTCATTGCGGCTGCACGGGACAGTCAGATCCAGCCATTGCGTTGGCTGGTTACAGCCTATACCTCGATATTCCGTAATACACCACTATTGGTACAACTCTTTTTCTGGTATTTCGCTTCCGGCCAGATTTTGCCTCAGGCCGCTATGATCTGGCTGAATACTTCCCATGAAATCACACTGGCAGGTTTAACACTGGAATGGCCTTCATTTGAATTTCTGGCGGGGTTTATCGGTCTGACGATCTATTCAGCGCCTTTTGTCGCGGAAGAACTGAGAGCAGGCATGCAAGGGATTGGGCGTGGGCAAAAATATGCGGCTCAGGCTCTGGGCTTAACTGGCTGGCAGGCGATGCGCTATGTTGTGCTGCCACAAGCACTGAAAATTGCTATGCCGCCCCTTTTAGGCCAGTACATGACTATCGTTAAGAATTCATCATTAACGATGGCGATTGGTGTGGCTGAGCTTTCCTATGCTTCCCGTCAGGTAGAAACGCAATCCCTGAAAACTTTTGAAGCGTTTGGGATTGCGACAGTGCTTTACATCGCGATTATTGCGGTGATGGAAGGCTGGGGGCAATGGCGTCAGCAGAGAATACTGGCGAGAGGGCATTGATATGGATTTTACTGTTATCGCTGAAAACTGGCGCTACCTACTGTTGGGCACATTTCCTGACGGGCCACTGGAAGGTGCCGCATTAACATTGATAATCAGCCTGATGGCCGGAGCAATTTCCATTGTTTTAGGAATTGTGGCAGGCGTTGCACTGGCGATGCTGCGTGGTTTCTGGGTAAACCTGCTGGCGGCGGTGTTGGGTTTTTTCCGTGCTATACCGGTTATTATGCTTATTTTCTGGACTTACTTCCTGTTGCCAGTGGTATTAGGAATGGAAATTCCCGAAATTACAACGGTTGTCTGCGCACTGGCTCTGATCACCTCTTCCTATCTGGCTCACGGTGTTAAAGCAGGTATTCTGGCAATCGGAGAAGGCCAATGGCGAGCAGGGTTGTCTTTGGGCTTTAATCGCTGGGAAGTGTTGTGGCATATCGTTTTACCACAGGCTTTGCGCATGATGGTGCCTTCGTTTATTAACCAGTGGATTGCATTAATCAAAGATACCTCATTGGCTTATATTGTCGGCGTGGCAGAACTGTCATTTCTGGCAACACAGGTTAATAACCGCAGTATGGTTTACCCGATGGAAGTCTTTTTATTTGTCGCATTAGTGTATTTTGTGATGTGTTTATCACTGGAATTAACAGCGAACTATGTGGCTCGTCGTTTCTCAGTGAAACGTGAGAAAAAGGGATTTTTCACGTTTTGGTCTAAAAAGGAATTAATGATGGTTTCTAACGCTAATAATATTAAATGTTAGCCAGTGATTTAGCTTGTTTCATCTGTTAACTCTCCGCGATTGAAGTGGGGAGTTATTATCTCTATTATGTTTTTAGTTTAATAAAAATATCCTGCAAGGGAAATTATTTGAATTTGAGAATATAGTATGAGTATAAAAAGTATATTGGCTAACAGTCAATTTAAACAACTTTTAGAGTTACATAGAAAAATAGATGAAAAGGTTAAGTATGGTGATCCATCATTATTGGATGAGTCGGAATTTGTTAAGTTTTTGGTTTTAAGATGCTAATTTCCGCTCACTACCTCTTTTTTGTATTATTTTTACTATTATTGGTATTGAAGTTTATTGCAGGGATAATAGACTATAGAAATATTTCTTTATATATTATAGTAATGGATTTTTTACTGGCATTTCTTATGTTAAATACTCGAAGCTATAACTATTATCTCAGAGAACTACATTATTTTTTAGCATGGCATCGGATAATGATGAAATTATAGTATTTCTGGTAAAAAATCTTGCAACGATGATACTCCAGGATCGAGTGGAGCATTACTTAGCTGTTGCAAGATGGGATATTGACTAATGATATATATTAAAAATAAATTCTTTTATATTCTGCAAGGTTTTTTCACTAATGATATAGCTGAAAGGCTACAACTCTCTTTAAGAACAATTGCGAATCACATTCAAAATGTGTACCGAAAAACAGGGATAAAATGTAAAAAAGATTTAGTTGCATATTGTTATGAAAATAACATTGCTAACTATATCCCTGAAAGTTTTTTCAGGGAATCACAGTCTATTACTTTTACAAAATAATTATTCGCATATGTCTGAAAAGCATACTCTATCATGGGATAGGTGGGATTCCGGGCATAAAAATATTAATTCCACCTTTTCATGAGCGACAAGTTGATGTGCTGTATTCGGATAAATACAGAAAATAGATCCTTGGGAGAACTGCCTTTTTTGGACATCATGAATATCATTATTTACTACTTCACCTGTCCAGATTTCGCCTTCACCAGAAAGTATTATGTACCATTCATCTCCGTTGCTGTGGTTATGGCACCCAACTTTTTTACCTGCATTGATAGACGTGGCATAAGCATTTAAGCCTTCTTTTTTTATCATATGCCTGACAGAAATACCGACTGCATCATCTTTGATAGCATCTTCTGTAGAAAAACTAGCAAAATCTATCACAACTACATCCTTATATTTAAAATGAGAACTTTTTACTCTTTTTTGATTGAGTATTAAAACTTAACATTTATTTATGTGTAAAAAAATAAATTTTTTAAATTATCAGAATTATGTCTCATTTATATTAAATGTTTTGCTATTTTTACCTACATTGGGGGATGAGTGTTTTTTTCAGAATGGGTAGAAATATATGCCAGTGTTATTGGCTATTAGATGAAGGTTTGATTTTATATTTCATAAATCTTGCTTCAATATTATTGTATGTTATGGTTGCAGGAACGATGACGATAAAATAGATGATTAATGCCAGTAAATTATTGAGGAAAATATTTCCGGTAGTCAAGTTTCTCCTTCCTGCGATGAGCTGAGTTAACTCTATACCCGTTTTTTTCTGGATAATAAACATTAAGTTGTAATAATTAATATTACTGCCACATGAACCATATAAAGAGAGTAAGATATTTTGCCTAAATGCTGCATGTATTTATTAAGGAAAAAAGAGGAAATAATACCTCTTTGATATGCCAGGGTGAAAATAGTAAGGCAATAAATAACAGTGCAGATTATTTGCTTGGCTTCATATTGGGAATTGACAAAATAAATGAGAAACGCCACACAGAGAATTTCTAAAATAGTTGCCGTAATAGTGCTTATTTTTATATCAGAGAAAATCCTGAAAATACTATAGGTAAATGCTCCAGCAAAAAAACTTGATACTCCTCGTGTAACAGCTTGTTGTAACATAGGGTTGCCACTGACAAGCAGCCATAAAGTGGCTACAGATATTAATAGCCATATTAGAGGAGCGATATTCATTTTTCTAAAAGTAATAATGGTTAAATACAGTATAATATATGTATAGAATTCGACACTGAGACTCCACGTAGGGTAATTAAAAGTCAGATTGAGATAATGTGTTGTGGGAGTCCATGATTGAATTAAAAAGAGATTGGGTAAAATCTCCGAGGGGGCAGTTCTTCCGGTAAATGGTGTTGCATCAAAATGAATACCGGAGTTTTTTTGAATCAATAATCAACAGAATTCCAGAAATATTAATAACATTAATATGTGAAGAGGGAATATTCTGAAGAACCGGGAAGATATATATGGAGTAAATTTTACATCTCTATATGCATAGGTGTGTGTCAGCACAAACCCACTAAGTACAAAGAAAAGCTCTACAATAATATAACAGGTACGAAAAAAATGAAGTTCAGTAAATGCACCAACAATATGTAAATGACCAGTCACAACAATTAAATCGCCGATTCCTCTGACCGCATCTAAAGATTCAAATCGCTTCATCATACCCATCTCATTCAATATATAAGTTTTAACTATGTACAATTACAAATAATTATTTTCAAATAAAATTAATATGTTTAGTGACTTCATAGTATGTAAAAAGGAAATTAATCACCGCTATAAAAAAGCGGCCGGAGTTATCTTTTATCTTAATACGTTTTATTGTTAGTATGTGCAGCCTAAATAGGCATTGAAGCCAATATCTGCATAATGCTCACAAATTTTCGATATGGTTAAGTTTCATTTATTGCAATAACTATGATTTATATTTTAATTAATTTAATGAATTTTTTTGGTGTGATGGTTCTATATGATAATTCGAAATAATTTGAAAGTGGCGTCCTCAGTAATGATTGCTTACGCCACTTTTTAAGATAAGTTAGCTGTGCTTTTTCGGGGTAAACAACGCAATTATGGTAGCGCTTAACAATAGCAATGCGCCTGATATGGTTAAAACGGACAGAAATGCGCTATCAAAGGCCAGTTTTGCTGCCTGAAGCAATGATAAAGCCATATCACCCTTTAGCCCTTCTGCGACGATAATCGCTTCATCAATACTATTCTGTAATGCATTACTGACTGATTCTGATACAGGGATATCAGCTGGTAGGGTAAATGCTGCTGTATAAATTGCTACCAACAGGCTACCGAGTACAGCAACCCCAATCAGACCTCCAAGTTCATAGGCAATTTCTTCAATTGAGGCTGCTGTACCTGCGCTATGCTCGGGGGCGCTGAACATGATGGAGGTAGAAGCTGCTGTCATCGCAGCACCGACACCGAATCCAATCATGGAGAATGTCGTGATTTGTACCAACACTCCGGACCGGAAGCCGATGAGATAGCCAAAAATACCTAATCCCGCTGGAACAGCCAGAATCAGCTTATCGGGCTACAGACCCCGGGCGGCCAGCAGTGGGACTATCGCTACGATGCGTTCGGGCGGCGCACGGAGAAGGTGTGTGAACAG